>RFIU01000237.1 GCA_003695555.1 Alphaproteobacteria bacterium | reverse complement strand
GCCCTATTCCAGCCCGAGGCTATGCCCGCCCGTCTTTCTTGACGACATAACGCTCACCGGGCTTCAGGCCGGAGAGGATTTCGATGCTGCCGTCGGCGCGTGCATGGCCGAGGGTCACCATTCGGCGCACCGGTCGGCCCTTGTCGTCGAGGACCGTGAGATAGGTAAGCTGACCGATGCGGATGACGGCGCCCTGCGGCACATGGATGGTGCGCGCCGTGCCGGCGGGGATCGCGACCTGCGCATACATGCCGGCGAACAGCCGCTCGTCCTTCGGCAGCGCGACCTTGAACAGGAGCGTGCGCGCGCCCGGTTCGGCGAAGGGCACGATCTCCTGCACCGTACCGACAAAGCGCGCATTGAGCGAGGGAACCTCGACATTCAGCCGGTCGCCGATGCCGAGCCTGACCGCCAGTGTCTCGCGCACCGGCACCTCGACGCGCAGCAGCGTCGGATCGTAGATCCGCAGAAGCGGTTCGGCCGGCACCGCCATGTCGCCGGGCTCGGCCAGACGATCGACGACCCGCCCTGAAACCGGTGATCGGATGACCGTATAGGAAAGCAGCGTTTCGGCTTCTCGCAATTTCTGCTCAAGGCGCCGAACGTCCGCTGCTGCGGCATCGCGGGCGCTTACCGCCTGATCGAGCCGACGACGCGAAACCACGCCCTTCTCGAACAGCGGGCGGATGCGGGTCAGCTCGGCCTCGGCGAGCTTGAGGCGGGCTTCAGCTGCCCGCAGGGCATCCCCCGCAGCCTGCACACGTGCCTTGTAATCGGCGGATTCGAGCACCACCAGCACATCGCCTTCGCGCACCGTGTCGCCGGCCTTGACTCGCACCTCCTGGATCCGTGCCAGAATGCGCGAGGACACTGCCGTCCGACGGGCGGAAGCCAGCGTCCCGCTCGTCCATTCCACGCGTTCGACATTCTCAAGCCCGGCAGTCTCCACCTTTGCATCATCGGGCAAGGCCGGAACGGCCAGCGACTCTTCGCCAGGGGGCGCCTTGTGATGGAATCCGCCGGCAAGCCAGACCAGCACCAGCACCGCCGCACCGATACCGGCGGCGGCCTCGATCAGGCGTGTCGCAAGACGCTTGTCCATCACTTTTCCTCCAGTTCCTCGACCACCGACACGCCCTTCGGCAGGCCGTGGCCGGGCTTGTCGTGATAGACCCAGTAATAGGTCATCGGCACCACCAGCAGGGTGAAGGCGGTGGAAACGAACAGGCCGAAGATCAGGGCCCAGGCCAATCCCGAGAACACCGGATCGAGCGTAATCGGAATCGCGGCGAGCATCGCCGGACCGGCAGTCAGCAGGATCGGCCGGGTCCGCACCGCCCCGGCATGGCATACCGCCTCGCGCAGGGAATGCCCGCGCGCGAGCGCGACATGCAGGAATTCGATCAGCAGGATGGCGTTGCGCACGGCGATGCCGGACAGGGCGATCATTCCGATCATCGCGGTGGCGGTGAAGAAGGTCGGGTTGGCGAAACCGTCGATCGGCGCGCCGGTCAGCCGGTTCAACAGCCAGAAGCCCGGCATGATGCCGATCATGGTCAGCGGGATAGAGATCATCAGGATCAGCGGCATCGCATAGCTTGCCGTCTGATAGACGAGGATCATGTAGATGCCGACGAGCGCGACACCGAAAGCGATGCCGAGATCGCGAAAGACGTCCTTGGTGATATTCAACTCGCCCTCGCCCAACCACTCGACCTGCGTGCCCCGGGGAAGCGACCAGTAGTCGCCGCCGCCGTTGGCGAAGTAGCTGCGTTCGGACAAGGGGCGCGGATGTGCCGGTGCGTCCGGCGGCGGCACTTCGCCTGCTTCCTGGCGATCCGCCTCGACATCGGCGACGACGGCCGCTGGCGCGCGTCCGACGGGTTCGGCATAGACATAGGCGACCCGCTTGAGATCCTTGTGATAGATCGCCTTTTCCGCCTTCTTCCTGACAAAGCGGCCAAGCTCGCCGAGCCGCGCCACCGGTACCGCACCGGCGCGCACGCCGCCCTTCTCCTTGACCTGAACGATGCCGGGACGCCCCTTGACGGTGAGCGCGGCAAGCTTGTCCACCCCGGCGCGCTCGGCACGCGTCACTTCGAGGCGGATGGGCAGCGGCGCGGCCTCATGCGGGTCGTGCAGACGGCCGACCTCGGCACCGGCGAGCGCGATCCGCACGGTATCGGCGATATCCTCGGTGGCGATGCCGGAGAGTGCGGCTTTCTCCTTGTCGGTGACGAAAACGAGGCGCGGCGCGTCGTCTTCTACCGTCGTATCGACATCGTGGACGCCAGGCTCACGTGCCAGTCGCGCGGCGGTCGCAAGGGCGGCCTTGCGGATCGTCTCATATGCGGCATCCGGTTCGCCATAGATTTCGGCGGTGACCGTCGCCAGCACCGGCGGACCGGGCGGCACCTCGACGATCTGGATGCGGGCGCCCTCTTCGCGCGCCACCTGCTCGAGCTGTCGGCGCAGCCGCAGCGTGATCTCGTGCGACTGTTGCTCGCGCCGCTTCTTGGGCAGAAGATTGACCCGGATATCGGCGACATTCGGCCCCTCGCGCAGATAGTAGTGGCGGACCATGCCGTTGAAGTCCATCGGGCTGGCGGTGCCGGTATAGATTTCGAAATCCTTCACCTCACGTGCCCGCCGCAGCACCTCGCCGAGCGCACGGGCGATCGCATCGGTGCGCTCGAGCGTCGTCCCCTCGGGCGGGTTGACCAGGATCTGGAACTCGTTCTTGTTGTCGAAGGGCAGCATCTTCAGCTGCACCAGACGCAGGGCCGCCATCAGTGCCGCTGCCCCGAACAGCAGGCCGAGCACGATCAGAAAATTGCGGGCATTCTTCCAGTTCTCGATGAAGGGCGCGATGAGGCGTTCATAGCGTCGGTAGATCGTCGAACGGGTGACATCGCGCGCCCCGGGATCGGGAGGCGCCTTTTCCGCCTTGCCCTTCAGGACGCGATAGCTGAGCCACGGCGTGATCGTGAAGGCGACGAACATCGACATCGCCATCGCCACCGGCACGTTCAGGGCCATCGGGCTCATATAGGGGCCCATCATGCCGGTGATCAGATACATCGGCAGGAAGGAGACGATGACCGCCAGCGTCGCCAACAGGATCGGCGGGCGCACCTCATTGACCGCCGTGCGCACCGCGTCGAGCGGGGGTTCCAGCCTCGCCCTGAGATGACGATAGATGTTTTCGACATCGACCACCGGATCATCGACGACGAGGCCGAGCGAGAGGATCAGCGCGAACAGCGTCACCCGATTGATCGTATAGCCTGCCCAGTAGTTGATCATCAGGGTGAGCGCGAAAGTGATCGGCACGGCGGTCGCCACCACCAGACCTTCGCGCCAGCCGAGGCTCCAGGCGAACAACGCCACGACGATGACCAGCGCCACCAGCAGACCTTCGAGCAGCTCGTTCACCTTGTCATTGGCCGTTTCGCCATAGTCCCGGGTGATGCGGGCATGTACCCCGGGCGGGAAGAGTGCGGGTTCAAGCTCGGCCAGGCGCTTTTCGATGCGCGCAGCAACCGCCACCGCATTGGTTCCCTTCTGCTTGGCCACCGCGATATGGACGGCGGGATAGAGCCGCCCGTGCCGGACATCGCGCGCGCCGCGCTCCGCCGCGCCGAAGCCGATCCAGCTCAGCGCCCTGCGTTCGGCAGGGCCGTCCACCACCTCGGCCACCTGATCGAGAAAGACGGGCCGGCCATCGACGACATTGACCACCGCCCGCTTCAGTGCGGCGGCATCGGGAAAGAACTCGCCCGCCTCTACGACGATGTGGCGATCCGCACGATCGAACCCGCCCGCCTGCATGCGCCGGTTCGACACACCGAGCGCCCAAGCCACCTCCAGCGCCGAAGTGTGATGGGCGGCGAGCGCATCGGGATCGAGCAGGATGCGGATCTGCCGCGGCCGACCACCGACGATTTCGGTCCGATTGGTTTCCGGCAGCGCCTTCAGCTCGGTTTCCAGTTCGCCGGCGATGCGGCGCAGGCGATAGTCGTCGATCTCGTCGGGACGGTCCGACCACAGCGTCACGATGACGATCGGCACGTCGTCGATCTCGACCGGCTTGACTACCCATGAGCTGACGTCCTTCGGGATCCGGTCGGTGTTCGAGTAGATCTTGTTGTAGAGCTTGACGAGGCTCGCCTCGCGGTCCTCGCCGACATAGAAGCGCACGGTCACCACTGCGCGGCCGGGCAGCGACACCGAATAGACATGCTCGACGCCGTCGATCTGCGCGAAGATCTTCTCAAGCGGGGTTGCGACCTGTCGCTCGACCTCACCCACCGACAGACCGGGGGCGCGGATCATGACATCGGCCATCGGAACGACGATCTGCGGTTCTTCCTCGCGCGGAGTGAGGACGAGCGCCAGCACGCCCAGCGCCAGTGAGCCGATAATCAGGAACGGCGTCACATTGCGCTTCAGGAAGAAATCAATGATCGAGGCAAGAATCGACATCCGCTCCTGACGCTCCCTCGTATCGATCGGCCGGTGCCATCTGCTGCCCCCCTGCCCGGAAGGCCGGGGGTGTAAGGATGCACCGAACCGGCATCCTTCTCGTTCCGGCCCGGCGCGGCTCAGCGGTTGCCTCTGCTATTGTGGTCTTGATTCCGGGCGCACGACAAGGGTCGTC
>RFIU01000236.1 GCA_003695555.1 Alphaproteobacteria bacterium | reverse complement strand
TGCGCATGAGAACGCACCCACGGGCGAGATCCTGTGCGCCGGCGGCGGCCATTACGCGCGCGCCCAGATGGTCGAATCGCAAGGGGTCACGCTCGGCGACAAGGCGAGCGCCGAAGCGATCGCCGGCCGCTGGACCGAGATTGCCGACATGCGCGGCGCCGAGGGCTTCGAAATGGGTGCCAAACAGACCGAGAAGTTCGCCCGACGCGCCATGGCGAACCTGATGAGCGGGCGGGATGGGATGGGGGCGTAGCGACAGGGACGCCTAGGGAGCCTCTTCCGCAATGTATGATAATGGGTTCGCAAGCCGTGTGCCCACCTGTTCGGCGATGTTCCGCAAAGCGCGGGCGGCATGGCTGTCGGGATGCGAGAGAACGACCGGTCGGCCCTTATCGGCGCTAATCCGTACCGGCATCTCCAGTGGGACTTCGCCGAGGAAGGGCACCTTGCGCTCGGCCGCCTCGCGCGCTGCACCGCCATGGCCGAAGAGATGCGCCTCATGGCCGCACTGCGGGCAGACGAAGGCGGACATGTTCTCGACGATGCCGAGTACCGGCACGCCGACCCGCTCGAACATCGCAACCGCCCGACGCGCATCGATCAGCGCCAGATCCTGCGGCGTCGAGACGATCACCGCACCCGCGAGATCGGCCTTCTGCGCCAGGGTCAGCTGCGCATCGCCGGTGCCCGGCGGCATGTCCACCACCAGCACGTCGAGCCCGCCCCACGCGACATCGGCGAGCAGTTGGGCGACCGCGCCGGCGACCATCGGCCCGCGCCAGATCGCAGCCTTGTCGGCATCGATCAGATAACCCATCGACATGGTCCGGATCCCGAAGACCTCGATCGGGACGAGGTGCCGGTCCGCGTCCACCCGCGGCTTTTCCCGGCGATCGAGCATCAGGGGCAGCGACGGTCCGTAGATGTCGGCGTCCATCAGTCCGACGGCAAGTCCGCCCTGCGCCAGAGCGACGGCGAGATTGACGGCGACGGTGGATTTGCCGACGCCGCCCTTGCCGCTCGCCACCGCGATCACCGAGCGCACTTCGGCAAGGCCCGCGCTGCTGGCGGCTGCGGGCGCCGTCCGATCCGCCGGTGAGGGCGAATCGTCGTCTGCTGCTGCTTGAGCGACGATGGCGATGCGCGCCTGTCGCACGCCGGGGATGGTCGCCAGCCGTCGGATCGCCTCCTCCTCGATCCGGGCTGCCGCTTCTCGCGTCAAGGGTGCCGCGACCGCGAGCTGTCCGGTCAGCGTGCCCTCAGGATCCAGCGTCAGCCGGCTGGCCTTCCGATCGAGGGGGACGGGCTGCCCGTCGGCCGGGTTCTTCAGACCCTGCAGAAGATCGAGAAGCGAACCGTCGGTACGCGGTGGGCCGTCGGACATCGGCGGGGTGTTCCTGTTTTGCGGTCGGATGCGATGGATGATCATTGCAGCTGGACGTGGACTTCCATATAAAGCGGGGCGGAGGATAGCAAGGTGCGTCGCGCACCGCATTCGCTCTTCCTGCGGTTTCTGCCGGGCCTTGTCGGCCTGCATGGTGGAGAACGGCGGCGCATCGATACGACCCGGCGGATTCCGGGCGAACCATCGAACAGGAGAAGAAACGCATGCCCTGGCAGTCTTCGGGCGGTGGCGGCAATGATTGGCGCGGCGGCCAGAGCAATCCATGGGGTGGCCGGCGCCCCCCATCTTCGCGTCCGCCCGGCGGATCCCCGGATTTCGAAGCCGCCATCCGGCGTTTTCAGCAGGCGCTCAGGCGCTGGCTTCCGGGTGGTGGCGGCAAGGCGGGGCTGGCGCTCGTCGGCATCGTCTTCCTGCTGATCTGGGCCGCTACCGGTATCTATCAGGTACGCCCCAACGAACAGGGCGTGGTGCTGCGTTTCGGCAAATGGGTCTATACGACCGGGCCGGGGCTGCACTGGCATCTTCCCTGGCCGATCGAGTCTGCGCTGACACCGGCGGTGACCGACATCAATCGTGTCGATATCGGCTTTTCGACCGGCCTGCCGCGTTCGGCGCGCACGGCGCGCCAGCTCGAGGAAGGCTTGATGCTGACCGGCGATGAAAATATCGTCGATGTCGCCTTCACCGTCTTCTGGCAGATCAAGGACGCCGGCAAGTTTCTCTTCAATATCGAGCCGCCGCAGACCGTCACCGTCAAGGCGGTCGCCGAATCGGTGATGCGCGAGATCATCGGCAAGACACCGATCCAGGACGCCCTGACCGCGGGGCGCAATCGGATCGAGAAGGAGGCGACGCGCAAGATCCAGGATGTGCTCGACGGTTATGACGCCGGCATCTTCGTGCGCGAGGTGAAGCTGGAGAAGGTCGATCCGCCGGCCGAGGTCATCGACGCCTTCCGAGAGGTTCAGGCGGCGGCCGCCGATCGCGAGCGTTTCCGCAATGAAGCCGAGCGCTATGCCAACAAGATCATCCCGGAAGCGCGCGGTCGCGCGGCCCAGATGCGTCAGCAGGCCGAAGCCTATCGCGAGCAGGTGATCGCCCGCGCCGAGGGTCAGGCGGCGCGTTTCCTTTCTGTCTATGAACAGTACCGTCAGGCCAAGGACATTACCCGGAAACGAATGTATCTGGAGACGATGGAAGAAATCCTCGACGGCATGAGCAAGGTCCTGATCGACCGTCAGGCGGGCGGTAGTGGTGTCGTGCCCTATCTGGCGCTGCCCGAATTGCACAATCGCGGCAAGGGGGGGCAGCCAATCGTCTCTCCTGCGGCCAGCTCCAAGGGATCGGGAGGACGGCAATGAGTGCACGTACCCTTTCCATCATCGTCATTCTCGCCCTTCTCGGGATGGTGACGAGCTGCGGCCTGTTCACCGTCCAGGAAACCGAGCAGGCGCTCGTCATGCAATACGGCAAGCCAAAGCGTGTCGTGAAGGAGCCGGGCCTTCACTGGAAGATGCCGCTCGTCCAGCAGGTCCATTATTTCGACGCCCGGATTCTCAATCTCGACGTGCCGGCGCAGGAGGTGATTGCGGCCGATCAGAAGCGACTGGAGGTCGATGCCTTCGCCCGCTTTCGGATCATCGATCCATTGCGCACCTATCAGACGGTGCGCAACGCGCGAGGCGCCTTGAACAGGTTGTCCACCATCCTTTTGTCCAACATGCGCAAGGTGCTCGGCGAGTCCGAGTTCCAGGTCATCGTTTCGGGTGATCGGGAAGCGCTGATGCGCCGGATCCGCGACCTCGTCAATCGTGAGGCGGAGGACTTCGGAATCGACATTGTTGATGTCCGCTTGCGCCGCGTTGACCTGCCTGTGGCCAATTCCAAGGCGATCTTTGCGCGCATGAGAACCGAGCGCGAGCGCGAGGCGGAAGAGGCACGTGCGGAAGGGCGTGAGCAGGCGCAGAAGATCCGCGCCAAGGCAGAGAGAACGCGCACCGTCCTGCTGGCCGAAGCCGAACGTGATGCCCAGAGCATCCGGGGCGAGGGTGACGCGAAGGCAACCCGCATCTTCGCCGAGGCCTTCGGGCGCGACCCCGAATTCTATGAGTTCTATCGCACGCTCGAGGCCTATCGTAAGGCCCTGCGCGACGGCAACACGACGCTGGTGCTGACCCCCGACAGTCCCTTCTTCCGGCTGTTCGCCGAGGGAGCGGAACCGGCGCGCAAGCCGAAACGCTAGGCACGGACCGGCAGATGGTCGCATGGACCGATCTGTTGACCGCATTCGGTCTGGTTCTGGTGATCGAGGGAGCGGTATATGCCTTCTTTCCCGCCGGGATCCGACGGGCATGTCAATGGCTGCAGGAATGGCCCGTCCGGCGGATGCGGGCAGCAGGTCTGACGGCGATGCTGGCCGGGCTGGCTGTGGTATGGATGGTGCGCGGCTGAACCGAAAAGGCTGTCGCGGGGTCGGCGGGGGCGACACGAAAAGGCCATGAAGAGCGAACATCAGGGGCGGATGCGCTTACGGAGTTTTCAGAAGAATGCAGAACAGAGCCGCTTTCCTGTCGGCATAACCGTTGCTGAGATCGGAGGAGCCACGGGGGCTTGAAGAAATACGGCGGGGACGGTCGCGAAATCCGCACTTCCGTTCCCTCGCCGGGGTCGGGGACACAGGGTCCGCTCATGATAGGCCGAGGGTGCCTTGGATCCGGTCCGGATGGAAAACATGCGAATGCCAAAGAAGGAGCGCCATATCGTGACGAAAGAGAATTTCGCGACCGCACGCCGCTGGCGCGGCTGGCTGGCGGTGCTGTCGGTCGGCCTGCTGGTGCTGACCGGGCTTGGTCAGGGCTGGACGGTCCCCACCGCACAGGCCGCACGCGCCATGCCGGCAAGCTTTGCTGATCTTGTCGAGAAGCTTTCACCGGCGGTGGTCAATGTCTCCACCACGCAGAAGGTGAAGGTCCGTCAGGGTATCCGCGGCCTGCCTCCGGGAAGTCCGTTTGAGGAGTTCTTCGACCAGTTCTTCAAGAACCGCCGGCCGAACGGTCGGCAGAACCGCAATCCGGGTGGCGATGACGATGGTACGGTCACCCGCCGGCTGCGCAGTCTCGGCTCGGGCTTCATCATCGACCCGAAGGGCTATATCGTGACCAACAATCACGTCGTACAGGGTGCCGACAAGATCACCGTGCGCACCCAGGACGGCGAGGAATACGAGGCGAAGATCGTCGGCCGGGATCGCGAGGTCGATATCGCGCTGCTGAAGGTGGAGGCGGACAAGCCGTTGCCGCATGTCGAGTGGGGCGATTCCGGCAAGGTGCGCGTCGGTGACTGGGTGCTCGCGATCGGCAATCCCTTCGGTCTCGGCGGCACCGTTACGGCGGGAATCATCTCGGCGCGCCATCGCGACATATCGGACAGTCCCTATGCGGACTTTCTTCAGACCGACGCCTCGATCAATCGCGGCAATTCGGGCGGACCGATGTTCAATCTCGATGGGCGAGTGGTCGGCATCAATACGGCGATCTTCTCGCCGACCGGCGGCAATGTCGGTATCGGTTTCGCCATTCCTGCCAATCAGGCCCGTAAGGTGGTCGCGCAATTGCGCGAGTTCGGTTATGCGAAGCGCGGCTATCTCGGCGTCACGATCCAGCCCATCGACAAGGTAACTGCCGAGGCGCTTGGCCTCGAAAAGCCGGAAGGCGCGATCGTCGCGCAGGTCAGCCCCGACAGCCCCGCGGCCAAGGGCGGCATCCGCCCGGGTGATGTCATCATCGCCTTCAACGGCAAGCCGATCTCGGACAGCAACGATCTCGTGCGGGCCGTCTCGGATGCCGGTGTCGGCAAGAAGGTGACCGTCGATATCCTGCGCAACGGCAAGCGAATGACCGTCTCGGTGACGACGGCGGAACGTCCGAAGAGCCTGACGGTCGGCGAACAGGAAAGCGGTGAAGAGGGCGCGCCCGGCGAGGATACGCTGAGCAGCACCCTCGGCATGGATCTGAGCAATCTGAATGATTCGCTGCGCGAGCAGTTCGACATTCCACCCTCAATCGACGGGGTGCTGATCACCGACGTCTCGCGCTTCGCGGCGATGCGCGGCTTCCGTCCGGGTGACGTGATCCTCGAAGTGACCGGGCGCCGGGTCAAATCGGTCGCCGATGTCCGGCAGGCGATTGCGGCCTTGAAGAAGGAGGGGCGCAAGGCTGCTCTGTTGCGGATCCTGCGCGACGAACAGTATCTCTTCCTCTCCATTCCGCTCGAACGGGACGAAGAGGAAGACTGACGGACAGGCCGGGAATCCGGTTCCGAACAGAACCAGGGGCCGATGGCGCAACCCGCCGTCGGCCTTTTTCGGTTATCGGTGATCAGTGATCGGTGATCAGTGATCGGTAATCGGCAAACCTTCAGCGGCTTGTGATCTCGTCCTGCCGGAATCCCTGGAAATAAAGGGCGGTGACCAGATCGGTGTGGCGGATTTCGGCATCGGCCGCGTTTGCCGCCGCCGGTTTTGCCCGGAAGGCGATGCCGAAACCGGCGCGTTTCATCATCGCGATGTCATTGGCGCCATCCCCGATCGCAAGCGCCTCCACCGTTTCGATCCCGAGATCGCGACTGTGATCTTCCAGAATCCGGGCCTTGGCCGCGGCATCGATGATTTCGC
>RFIU01000235.1 GCA_003695555.1 Alphaproteobacteria bacterium | reverse complement strand
GATGTCGCCCGGGCGGCTCTCCGGCTTGAAGGCATGACCCCGCTGCCGGGCCGCGGGGCGCGTTACCGCCTGCAGCTCGAAAGCGAGCAGGGTGAGGCGCTGCTGATCGATGAAAGCTACAATTCCAACCCCCTTTCGCTCGTCGCCGCGCTCGAACAGGCGCGTGCCTGCGCCGGCAACGGCCGTCTCGTCGCGGTGCTTGCCGACATGGCCGAACTCGGGCCTCGCGGGCCGGAACTGCATCTGGCGCTCGCTGATGGATTTCGCCGCTGTCGGCTCGATCTGGCGATCGCGCTGGGTCCGCAGATGGCCGCCGCCCTCGCCGCTGCCGAGGTTGAGACGATCGAGGCGGCGAACATCGAAGAAGCGCGCGGACTGCTGATGCCCCGGCTGCGAGCTGGTGACACGGTGATGATCAAGGGCGCCAACCGAGCCGGTCTCGGTGCGCTCGTCGCTCGTCTGAGGACGATCGCGAGAGTGCCGGGCCCAAGCGGTCGTACGGCCGGGTCCGGACCGGCAATGCTCGAACGGGCGGCACGGCTCGCCGCACTCGGCTAGCGGCTGAAGAGAGGAACAGGCAGGACATGCTTTATCATCTGCTGCGCCCCCATATGGAGGAATTCATCCTCTTCAATCTGGTGCGGTATCTGACCTTCCGCACCGGGGCGGCCCTGCTGACCGCGCTGTTCCTGACCTTTCTGATCGGCCCGCCGCTGATCCGCTGGCTGAAGCGTCGTCAGAAGAACGGACAGCCGATCCGCGATGACGGCCCGCAGCACCATCTGATCGAGAAGGCCGGCACCCCGACGATGGGTGGCTTGATGATCCTCGCCTCGCTCGCGATCTCGACCCTGTTGTGGGCGGATCTTGCCAATCCTCATGTCTGGCTGGTTCTGGGCGTAACCCTGGGTTTCGGCCTGATCGGCTTCATCGACGACTATCTGAAGGTCACCCGGGCCAATCCGCGTGGCGTACCGGGCGGGGTGAAACTGCTCTTCGAGACGCTGATCGCCGCCGGTGCTGCCGTCTGGCTCGCCGCGCTTCAGGGGCCGACCCTGGCGCTGCCCTTCCTGAAGGACGTGATGGTCGATCTTGGCGCCTTCTATCCCGCATTCGCGGTTCTGGTGATCGCCGGCAGCGCCAATGCCGTCAATCTGACCGACGGGCTGGACGGACTGGCGATCATGCCGGCGATCATCGCCGCCGGCGCTCTGGGGCTGATCGCCTATCTCGTCGGCAATGCGATCTACGCCGACTATCTGCAGGTCGTCTATGTCCGAGGTGCCGGTGAGCTGGCGGTCTTCTGCGGTGCGCTGATCGGCGCCGGGCTGGGCTTCCTGTGGTACAACGCGCCGCCGGCGATGGTCTTCATGGGCGACACCGGTTCGCTGGCGATCGGCGGTGCGCTGGGGGCGGTGGCGATGGTCGCCAAGCACGAACTCGTTCTCATCATCATCGGCGGCCTGTTCGTGCTCGAAACCGTCTCGGTGATCGTGCAGGTGGTCTCCTTCAAGCTGACCGGTCGGCGGGTCTTCCGGATGGCACCGCTGCATCACCATTTCGAGCACAAGGGATGGTCCGAGCCGACCATCGTCATTCGTTTCTGGATCATATCGCTGGTGCTGGCGCTGATCGGGCTGGCGACG
The DNA here is from genome assembly GCA_003695555.1 of Alphaproteobacteria bacterium. Lineage (GTDB taxonomy): Bacteria > Pseudomonadota > Alphaproteobacteria > Sphingomonadales > Rhodothalassiaceae > J084. The sequence goes on along the minus strand of RFIU01000235.1, from coordinate 5,918 downwards.
CTGAAGTTGCGCTAGGAGCACCACCAATGAGGGACAGGAAAGCAGGAGTGACGATGCCGCGATGATTCCGATGCCGCATTTCGAACGGCCGATCGGCATTCTCGGGCTGGCGCGCACCGGGCGTGCCGCGCTTGCCGCCCTGCTTGCCGCCGGCAATGAAGTGCTGGTCCATGATGATCGCGTCTCTTGCGGTCCGACCGACGCCGGGGCCCCGCTCGCTCCGGCGCTGGAGGCGGACAGGCCGCTGGCCGGCATCGTCGTCTCTCCCGGCGTGCCGATCGAGGGTGCGCGCGCGCATCCTCTCGTGCGACTGGCGCGCAAGCGGGGAGTGGCGCTGTTCGGCGATCTCGACCTTTTCGCCCGGGCAAGGACAGGGCTGGCGACGCATCTCGCGATCGGCATCACCGGCACCAATGGCAAATCGACGACGAGCGCGTTGCTCGCCCATCTGCTGGCGGCGGCCGATCGTCCGGTCGCGCTCGGCGGCAATATCGGCGTGCCGATCTGCTCGCTCGACCCGTTGGGCGAAGGCGGCGTCTATGTCTTCGAACTGTCGAGCTATCAACTGGCTCTCAGCGATCCGGCGACCCGTCTTGACATCGGCGTGGTGCTCAACATCACCCCGGATCATCTGGAACGGCATGGCACGATGGACGCCTATCTTGCCGCCAAGGCACGCCTCCTTGAGATGAGTGCGGCGGCAGGCGGGAAGGCGGTCGTCTCGCTGGAGAGCGAGGCATCACGTGCGCTTGCCCGCCGGTTCGCCGGCGAGCATGTGGTGCCAGTGGCGGTCGGCAGTCGGGCGGCTGGCGGCGTCTGGACGGATGAAGAGGGTCGGCTGGTGGACGAGCGCTTCGAGGCGGGGCGCATCGTCGCCTCCCTCGGGGGGCTCGAGCGGCTGCGCGGGGATCACAATCGCGAGAATGCCGCCGCCGCCTATGCGACTGCCCGGCTCGCCGGTCTTGATGCCGAAGCCGCGGTGTCGGGGCTTGCGACCTTTCCCGGACTCGCCCACCGACAGGAATGGCTGGGTACGCTGGGCAATGTCACTTTCGTCAATGATTCGAAGGCGACCAACATCGAAGCGGCAGCGCGTGCGCTTGCCGCTTTCGAAGGCATTCACTGGCTTGCCGGTGGACGGGCGAAGTCCCTCGATGTTGCGGCAGCCGAACCCTTTCTCGGCCATGTCCGTGCCGCCTGGCTGTTCGGTGAATGCGCAAGAGAGCTGGCAGCGCGTCTTGCCGAGAGGATCCCCGTTCGCGTCTTCGCCACACTCGAAGAGGCGACACGTGCGGCCGCAGCGGCGGCGGGGCCGGGCGAGACAGTGCTGCTTTCGCCGGGGGCGGCTTCCTTCGATGCCTACCGCGATTTCGAGGAACGCGGAGAGGATTTCCGCCGCACCGTCAAGATGCTGATGAACGAAACGCTCGGGCGGGAGGTGGCGCGATGAAGCGGTTCGATCACCTCCTTTCGCGCGCCGATGACAGCATACTTGCCCGCTGGTGGTGGACGGTGGACCGTTTCCTGCTCGTCCTTGTCGTGCTGCTGATCGCGATCGGGTTGCTGCTTTCCTTCGCGGCGAGCCCGGCGGTTGCCGAGCGTCTTGGGCTCTCACCCTTTCACTTCGCCATCCGACAGAGCGTTTTTGCGGGGATTTCGCTTGTCGTTCTCCTTGGCGTCTCGCTCCTCGACCGGCGCGATGCGCGCAGAGTGGGCGTCTTCGTCGGGCTGGCCGGTCTCGTTTTGGTCGCCATGACCCTGATCGTCGGCGAGACGGCCAAGGGGGCGAGCCGTTGGCTCGATCTCGGTCCCGTTGCCCTGCAGCCCTCGGAGTTTCTCAAGCCCGGGCTCATCGTCATGTCGGCCTGGCTGCTCGCCGGCGCGATGCACGAGCGCCGGTTCCCTGGCCTTTCCCTTTCGCTCCTGCTGATGATGGCGGCGGCGGCGCTGCTGCTGGCTCAGCCGGATGTCGGCCAGACGCTGCTTCTCGGCACCGCCTTTTCCATCCAGTTGCTGATCTTCGGGGTCCCTTTCGCCTGGCTTGGCGGCATCGTAGCCGCCGTCGGGGGGCTGCTGATCGGCGCCTATTTCATCTTCCCGCATGTTGCGCAGCGAATCGATGCCTTTCTCGCAAGCGGTCCTGAAGGCCATCTCTATCAGGTCGCCACTGCCCTTCGCGCGCTTGCCGTCGGGGGGCTGTTCGGGCGCGGTCCCGGCGAGGGCATGGTAAAGAAGGTGCTGCCCGACGCCCATACCGACTTCATCTTCGCTGCTGCAGGTGAGGAATACGGCGCGCTCGCCGGCATCATCCTGCTGGCTCTTTATGCATTGCTCGTGCTGCGCACCCTCACTCATCTACTCGAAGAGGACGACCCCTTCGTGGTGTTGGCCGCCGGCGGCCTCGTCAGCATTGTCGGCCTGCAGGCGGCGATCAATATCGGCGTCAATCTGGCGCTTCTGCCGCCAAAGGGGATGACGCTGCCCTTCATCTCGTATGGCGGTTCGTCGCTCGTCGCTTCGGCTTTCACGATCGGGCTGGTGCTCGCCTTCACCCGCTCCGCACGGCCGCGGCGTGCGGGGCTCACTGCCGGCATGATGCGGAGGGTCCGGGCATGAGCATGTTCCGCCACGCTGCTCCGACGACGGCCGCTGCCGGTACGATCCTGATCGCGGCAGGTGGTACCGGCGGCCATGTGCTGCCGGCTCGCGTCGTTGCAGAACGCCTCACCGAGGCGGGTCATCCAGCAGCGATCGTCAGCGATCGCCGCGCACACCGCCACTGGGGAGCCTTGGCCGCAAGGCTCGACAATGCGCTGGTTCTGGAGAGCGGCCACATGACCGGTCATCCCGGCCGGCGCCTGCTGGCAATGGCGCGTGTGCTCGCCAATGCCCGGCGCGTCGCCCGCTGGATGAAGACGCGCGATGTTCGTCTCGTCGTCGGCTTCGGCGGCTATCCGAGCATGCCGGCGCTGATCGCGGCGCGGCGTCTCGGCATTCCCTTCATGCTGCATGAACAGAATGCCGTGATGGGCCGGGTCCAGCGCTGGTTCGCCCGTGATGCGGATGCGATCGCGCTGGGCTTTCCCGATACCGCCCGGCTGCCGGCTGCGGCACGCGCGCGTGCCGAGGTGACCGGCACCCCCTTGCGCGCGGACGTGCTGGCGGCGGCTCATGAGATGACGAACGACCATCGGGAGGGGCGCGCCGATCGCCTGCGTCTGCTGATCTGCGGGGGCAGTCTCGGCGCACGGGTCTTCGGCGAGCGGCTGCCGGCCGCGCTCGCCCGGCTTGACGAGGATCTCGCTCATCGGCTCGACATCACTCATCAGACGCCAGCCGGTGAAGAAGGGATCGTTGCCGCCCGCTATCGCGAATATGGCCTTGCCGCCGAAACCGCTGCCTTCTTTCCCGACCTCGCCCGACGGATGGCGGCGGCAGACCTGATCATCGCGCGTGCCGGCGGTGGAACGCTCGCCGAGATCGCGGCGATCGGCCGGGCGAGCATCCTGGTGCCGTTGCCGATCGCTGCCGACGATCATCAGGCGGCGAATGCCCTGCATTTCGCCCGTGCCGGGGCGGCGCGCGTCTTTGCCCAGGAAGCCTTCACTTCGGAAGTCGCCGCTCATGCCCTGGCGCGCCTGCTTGCCGATGATCGCGAACGCTCGACAATGGCGGCGGCGGCACGATCGCTTGCCCGGCCGCACGCGGATGAAACGGTGGTAGCGATGATCGAACGCCTGCTCGACCGGTCGGGCGAGGACGATGGAGCAGGGGAGGTGGCACGATGATCCGTCTTCCCTTCGCCCTCAAGCGCATACATTTCGTCGGCATCGGTGGCATCGGCATGTCGGGAATCGCCGAACTGATGGTCAATCTCGGCTATGAGGTGCAGGGCAGCGACCTTGCCCGCAACGCCAATGTCGAACGGCTCGCCCGGCTGGGGGTAAGGGTCTTCTCCGGGCACGATGCCGCCCATGTGGCGCATGCCGATGTCGTCGTCGTTTCCTCGGCGATCGCGCCCGACAATCCCGAGATCGTCGCGGCCCGCGCGCATCATATCCCGATCGTCCGCCGGGCCGAGATGCTGGCCGAACTTATGCGCCTCAAATACTGCGTCTCGGTGGCCGGCAGTCACGGCAAGACGACGACGACTTCGCTGTGTGCGGCGATGTTGGAAGCGGGCGGGTTCGATCCCACCGTCGTCAATGGCGGCATCATCAATGCCTATGGTTCGAACGCACGGCTGGGTGCGGGCGACTGGATGGTGGTCGAGGCCGACGAATCCGACGGCAGCTTCGTCAAGCTGCCCGCCACACTTGCCGTCGTCACCAATATCGATCCCGAGCATCTCGACTTCTATGGCGACTTCGAGGCCGAAAAGGTCGCCTTCCTGCAGTTTCTGGAAAACATCCCCTTCTACGGCGCAGCGGTACTTTGTCTGGACCACCCGGAAGTGCAGAGCCTGATCGCGCGGCTCGGCGATCGGCGGGTCGTCTCCTACGGCTTTTCGCCTCAGGCGCAGGTGCGCGGCGAAAATCTCCGTTTCGCCGATGGCCGGGCCGAATTCGACGTCGCCTTTGCCGAACGCCGCGGTCGCCCTGCCCGACGGATCAAGGGGCTGCGCCTCGAGATGCCCGGCCGCCACAATGTCCAGAATGCCCTTGCTGCCATCGCTGTCGCCGACGAGATGGGTATCGCGGAAGAAAGAATTCGCCGAACGCTTGCCGGATTCCGGGGGGTAAAGCGCCGTTTCACCAAGGTCGGCGAGGCGGCCGGGGTGACGGTCATCGACGACTACGGCCATCATCCGGTCGAAATCGCCGCGGTGCTCGGCGCAGCGCGCGAGGCCTGGCCCGGTCGCCGCATCCATGCTGTCGTACAGCCGCATCGCTTCTCGCGGCTCGAAGCACTCTTCGAGGATTTCTGCACGGCCTTCAACGCCGCCGACCGGGTGGTCGTCACCCCCGTCTATGCCGCTGGCGAAGCGCCGCGACCGGGCATCGACCATGAGGCGCTGGCGCGCGGTCTCGTCGAACGGGGGCATCGTGCCGTCACGATCGCTGCAGGCGAGAAGGATCTGGCGGACGTGCTGGCCGAAGATCTGCACTCTGGCGATCTCGTCGTCTGCCTTGGCGCCGGTTCGATCACCCACTGGGCGCAGGCCCTGCCGTCCCGACTGGGGAAACTGCTGGGTTCCGGCGAGAAGGAGGTGGGGACATGAACGCGGCGGCCGCCATCGAGCGGGGGGGAAGCCCCGCCCTCGTCTGGCGGGATCTGCTGCCCGAAGTGCGCGGGCGGCTGGCCTTCGATGCGCCGCTTGCGCCGCTTACCTGGTTCAAGGTCGGCGGCCCCGCCGATGTGCTGTTCCAGCCGGCGGACGAGGCGGATCTCGTGCGTGTCCTTGCGGCGCTCGATCCGGCGGTGCCGATCACCGTGCTGGGCTATGGCTCGAACGTGATCGTGCGCGATGGCGGTATCGCCGGGCTGGTCGTGCGACTGCCGAAGTCCTTCGCTCGTATCGAGATCCATCACTGCCGCATCATCGCAGGTGCTGCGGCCGGCGACGTGCTGCTGGCCAATACCGCGGCCGAGGCGGGAATCGCCGGCTTCGAATTCCTGCGCGGCATCCCCGGCACGATTGGCGGCGCGGTGCGCAGCAATGCCGGCGCCTTCGGTGGTGAGCTGTCGGACGTTGTGCGGCGTATCCGCATTCATGACCGGGCGCAAGGGAGCAGTCGCTGGGTCGCGGCTGAAGAGTTCGCTTTCGGCTATCGCAAGAGCGCAATCCCGCGCGAATGGGTCGTGCTGGCGCTCGAGATGGAAGGCAGGCCGGATTCCCGTGAAAAGATCGCCCGCCGCATGGAGGCCCTGATCGCCGAGCGCGAACGTTCTCAGCCGCTGCGCACCCGCACCGGCGG
>RFIU01000234.1 GCA_003695555.1 Alphaproteobacteria bacterium | reverse complement strand
GTCACCTTCCTCGGCCGCTTCGATGATAACGCGGCGTCCGCCGCCGGCACGCCGGCTGCCCCCGGTGCCGCGATCGTCATTGCCGGAAGCGAGCAGGAAGATACAGGCCAGAACGGTCGTTCATCGGGCGAAGGGCCGATGCCGATCCACAATTACATCGCCGGCCACAATTTCGCACTGCCCCAGCCCGGCATCGAGGGATTGAAGTCCGGCCTGCGTTCCAAGAGCGCCGGCAAGGGCATGACCGATGAGCAGGCCCGCGCGAGCGGCCTTGCCGAGGCGCTCGAGCGCTATTCCGGCGTCTTCATGGGCGAGGAACCGCGGCGGCGCGCCCGCTTCATCGATCTGGGCGAGGACGAGGTCGTGGACCCGCGCCGGTGCATGCTGTTCAGCGAACGCCAGTACGCCGAACGCGAAATCTGGCGCAAGCGGGCATCGAGTTTCCAGTATGTCCCCCTTCCCTTCGACGAACAGGCGGAACTCGACTGGTCGCCCGTCTGGTCGCTGAGCGAAGGGCGCCAGAAATATCTGCCCAGCAGTTATCTCTACTACGGCCACCCGGAAGGCGGGCGCTTCTGCACCGCCGATTCCAATGGCTGTGCGGCGGGCAATACGCTGGAGGAGGCGATTCTCCAGGGCTTTTTCGAGCTGGTCGAGCGTGATGCCGTGGCCGCATGGTGGTACAATCGCATCCCGCGTCCGGCCGTCGATCTCGACAGCTTCGATCTCGACTATGTTCGCGCGCTCGAAACTTTTCTCGCGCGTCACCACAGGGAATTCTGGGTGCTCGACCTCACCCACGATTTCGGGATCCCCGTCATGGCCGCGATCACCCGCCGGATCGACAAGCCGGTCGAGGACATCGTCTTCGCCTTCGGCGCCCATTTCGATCCCAGGATCGCACTCACCCGTGCCTTGAGCGAGATGGGACAGTTCCTGCCGGCGGTGCTGCACATGCCGAGCGACGGCAGCGGTGAATACGCCTATCCCGATCCTCATTCCCTGGAGTGGTGGCGAAACGCGCGACTGGCCGACCATCCCTATCTTTCTCCCGCCAGCGAACTGCCGGCACGCAAGATAAGCGACTTCCAGAACCTTCAGAGCGATGACATCGCCGAGGAGGTGCGCTGCTGTCAGCAGCTCGTCGAGGAGCGCGGCATGGAGATACTGGTGCTCGATCAGACACGCCCCGATATCGGCCTGCCCGTCGTCAAGGTGATCGTGCCGGGCATGCGCCATTTCTGGGCCCGCTTCGCGCCGGGAAGGCTGTATGATGTGCCGGTGGCGCTCGGCTGGCTCGATGCGCAGAAGCGTGAAGAAGATCTCAATCCGGTGGCCATGTTCGTCTGAGCGAGGCCCGGCCCGGACAGCGGGATCGCATGAAGAGGAGTTGCCGACGATGCCACCTGCCCCGCCCGAGGAGGAAATGCGCACCTTCTGGCGGCTGCGGTCCGGCTGCACGATCCATCACGAAGAGGGTGGCCAAGACGATGGTGCCGCCCGCCTGACCGTAAGATACGCCGACAACGCATATCCGATCGGTGCCTGCGCGGCTGCCTCCGCCTTGGCGCTGGACCGTCTTCGGGAAGGCTGCGACGAGCCTCGCCTTGCGGAAGCGGCGGCGCAAGAAGGCGCGGACGCGATTGCCATTGCGCATTGCCTGCATCTCCTTGTCGTCTTGCGGCGATATGGTTTCGTCAATGAAGTGATCGCAGGCGCGGCCGGCGAGTACGCTGCGCGCGAACCGATGTCGTCCCACCTTTCCTTTGCTTCCTCCCCGCTTCCGCAAGCCCGTCAGGCACGACTGCGCCTTTCGCGCTTTGCCCTGCTCTCTCGTCATGAGGGGGAAGCGGTTCTGGAATCGCCACTCTCTTCCTGGCGCATCCGCATCCATGACCCGGCCGCTGCCATCCTTATCTGCCGCTTGATGGGAGAAGGTATGACGGTCGCTGCGATCGAAGAGGCAGGAAAGCGGGCGCGAACACTCGCCGGCTGGCTGCTGGCCTGCAATCTGGCGGGCGAGATCGATGCCGAGGGGCACCTGCCAGAAGACACGGATCCCGATCTGCGCTTCTGGGAATTTCATGATCTGCTGCACGCCCGGCGCAGCCGCTCCGGCGGTCATGACCACCCCTTGGGCGCGACCTTTCCGGGCCGCGGCATCGTCGAGCCGCTGCCCGCCGTCAAGCCGGCGATGGTGAGCCGGGCACAGGATATCGTCCCCCTGCCGCGCGCCGATCTCGAATCCGCCTGCCGCGACGATCCGCCATTTCAGGCGGTGGTCGAGGCACGCCATTCGATCCGCGCCCATGGCCGGGATCCGATCCGCCTGGAACAGGTCGGCGCCTTTCTCTACCGCAGCGCACGCCTGATCGAACGGGTGCCGCCGGCCCCGGAACACGAGCTGTTCTACGAAGCGAGCCGACGCCCATGGCCGTGCGGCGGAGCGGCCTATGAAACCGAGATCTATCTTACCATCAACAATTGCGAGGGACTGGACCGCGGCATCTATCACTATGACCCGGAACACCACCGTCTCGAGCGCCTCTCCCGTGACGAGGGGATGGTCGATGCCCTGATCGAGACGGCCTGGCACTCGGCCGCTCAGACCGTTCGACCGCAGCTGCTGCTGACCCTGACCGCGAGGATGCGGCGGCTCTCCTGGAAATATCGCGGCATGGCCTGGGCGGTCGCGCTCAAGCACGCCGGCGTGCTCTATCATGCCTTCTATCTGACCGCGACGACGATGGGCCTTGCGCCCTGCGGACTGGGAGGGGGCAACACCGAACTGGTCGCCCGCGCCATCGGCATCGCGCCCGCGGTCGAAATGCCGATCGGCGAATTCATGCTGGGCAGCCTGCCGGAGCAGCCATGAATTTGCTGGCACCTTCCGACCTTCTCGTCCGCGCGCGCCGGCTTCTCACCGGTGACGGGCAACGGGAAATGGCGCTCCCTGCACTGGCGCGCGACCTGCATGCATGGATGCCGCCCGTTTTTCGCATTCATAGTGGTGTCTGGATGGCGCGCGCTCACGCGGCAGTATCGGCGCTCGGCTCCTCTCAGGCGATTACCATCGACCCCGGCAAACTGCTCGAAGATTTCCGGGCCGCCGAACTGCTGGAGATCGACCGCGCCATCCGGGCATCACTCGTGATGCAGGACCCGCCTGACCACTCGCGTTTGCGCCGCATCGTCGCTCCCTTCTTCACCCGCCGCCGACTGTCCGGGCTTGCCGCCGAAACCACCGAGTGGCTCGCGCGACATC
>RFIU01000233.1 GCA_003695555.1 Alphaproteobacteria bacterium | reverse complement strand
GCCGAGCGGGACCCGCCACCATCTCGATCCCTCGGGAAGGGCCTGGGTCGAGCCGGTGATGACCTTCCGCAGCACGCGCGGCGAATGGTGTCGCGAATTCCGCCTTGCCACCGACGGGGATGCGGGGATGGCGGCGCGGGTCGGCATCGCCTGCCGTCGGGCATCGGCCGGCCCCGCCTGGCGGCTGGTGGCGCTGGTGCCGGTCGCGGGTGCGGCCGCGATCGTCCATGATACGCCGCCCGGTACCTTTCGTCCGGCGGCCGATCCAACGCTTCCCGCCGCGCTCGGCGGCCATTTGACGAAGATGATCGAAGGCCGTCCGCTCGATTCGACGCGTGAACGCGAACTGATCGCCCGCGGCTGGCCGACGGTCATCGGTGGATCACGGAGCGAATAGACCCGCCCCCAGCCGGTCCGGCATTCAAGTATCGAGGAAGCTGCGAAGCTGACGCGAGCGCGAGGGGTGCTTGAGCTTGCGCAGTGCCTTTGCCTCGATCTGACGGATGCGCTCTCTCGTCACCGAGAACTGCTGGCCGACCTCTTCGAGCGTGTGATCGGTGTTCATGCCGATGCCGAAGCGCATGCGCAGCACCCGCTCTTCACGCGGGGTGAGCGAAGCGAGCACCCGCGTCGTCGTTTCGCGCAGATTCGACTGGATCGCCGCATCGACCGGCAGGACCGCATTCTTGTCCTCGATGAAATCACCGAGATGGCTGTCCTCCTCGTCACCGATCGGGGTTTCCAGACTGATCGGCTCCTTGGCGATCTTCATCACCTTGCGGACCTTCTCCAGCGGCATCGACAAGCGTTCGGCGATCTGTTCGGGCGTCGGTTCGACCCCGTACTCGTGCAGCATCTGGCGCTGGGTGCGGACGATCTTGTTGATCGTCTCGATCATGTGGACGGGAATGCGGATGGTCCGCGCCTGGTCGGCGATCGAGCGGGTGATCGCCTGGCGGATCCACCAGGTCGCATAGGTCGAGAACTTGTAGCCGCGCCGGTACTCGAACTTATCCACCGCCTTCATCAGGCCGATGTTGCCTTCCTGGATCAGATCGAGGAACTGCAGGCCGCGGTTGGTGTATTTCTTGGCGATCGAGATGACGAGGCGCAGATTCGCTTCCACCATCTCGGTCTTGGCGATTCGCGCTTCCTTCTCGCCCTTCTGGACCATCTGCACGATGCGGCGGAATTCGGCCACATGCAGACCGGTCCGGCCGGCGATTTCGGCGATCTGTTCGCGGATGTTGGTTACCGCCTCTCTCTCGCGCTCGGCGAAGCGGGCCCACTTGCGGTCCTTCTTGGCGACGCGCTCGAGCCAGCCTTCCTCGAGCTCGCGCCCCATGTATTCGGCAAGGAATTCGGAACGGGGAATGCGGTGTGCTTCGGCCAGTCGCAGCATCTGGCCGCCGAGCTGAAGAAGACGCTTGTTGAGCGCATAGAGATTCTCGACCAGTTCCTCGATGCGGGCATTGTTGAACTGGATCGATCGCACCAGTTCGATCAGCTCGGCGCGAAGCTTGCGATAGCGTCGTTCCTGCGATGCGGTGAGGCCGTCGCCCTCTGTCGTCGCGGCCTGCAGGCGCAGATCCTGAAGCCGGGCGAGCTTCGCATAGGTACGGGTGATCTGCTCGAACTTGGCCAGCACCTCGGGCTTCAGGTGCTCTTCCATCGCCGCCAGCGACATGTTGAGGGGGTCGTCCTCGTCGTCCTCCTCTTCCTCCTTTGCCTCCTGGGCCTTCTGCGCATTCCGGCTGTCGGGCTCGGCGGTTTCTTCGTCCGTCCCGCTTGTGGTGCCTTCCTTCGTGTCCGACGCCGTCTCCGGCTCGGACGAGCTGTTGGTCGCAGCGGCTTCCGGCCCGCCTCCCATCGTCGCCTCGAGGTCGATGATGTCGCGCAGCAGCATCCGCTCCTCATTGAGCGCCTCGGCCCAGGCGACGAGGGCGCGGAAGGTCAGGGGGCATTCGCACAGCCCCTCGATCATCGTGTTGCGGCCGGCCTCGATCCGTTTGGCGATGGCGATCTCGCCCTCGCGCGAGAGCAGCTCGACCGAGCCCATCTCGCGCAGATACATGCGCACCGGATCATCGGTCCGATCGAGCTCGGACTTGGTGGTCGAGACCTCGAAGGTGGCTTCCGATGCCTTGGCGTCCTTGCCATCCGCCGCACCGGCTTCTTCGCCTTCGGCTTCCTCCGTTTCCTCGCTCTCGGCAAGCGTGATGCCCATCTGCGAGAGCATGCTCATCACGTCCTCGATCTGTTCGGAGGACGTTTCATCGGAAGGCAGCAGCTGATTGATCTCGTCTACCGTAATGACGCCCCGTTCCTTCGCCTTGGCGATCAGCTTCTTCACCGAGGCATCATTCATGTCGAGAATCGGGGCGTCACCCTGTTCCGCCGTCTTCTTCATGTTGGTCCTGCCGTTCGTTTTCGCCGCCATTCCACCATCCGTATCGCCACTGCGCCGGCCCGCCGATCGCCGGTTAGCAGGCCTTTGCGCCGCATTCGCCGACGCGCACCTTCCACAAATCCGGACACGAAAACACACGCGTCGACCGCGGCCCGTCAGGCCACTCGTCCACCGTGGTCTTCATCTTCCAGCAGCGCGGCGTACGCGCGCTCCATTTCCTCCCTGAGGGCGAGCAGACGATCCAGCGCCGAATCGCTCAATTCCCGCCCGTAACGCTCTTCGGCCTCCTTCAGTTCCTCTTCCAGCGCCAGGCAGCGCAGGCGCGCGATCACTTGTCGCCAGCCGCGTTCGACTTCCTGCTCGCTCGCCGAGGCGTTCATGAAGCGCAGGGACCGTATCACGTCCGAATGCATCAGTCGTCGGATCGCCCCGTCGTGACCGCGCTCCTTGAGATGGGCGCGCAGCCCCTCCCGGTCAAGGTCGGGAGTGGAACCCATGGCGCTTAGGATTTCGGTTCGCAGGCTGTCAAGGGCCGGATCACCGATCACCATGGTGGTCAGTTTCTCGAAATGGCGCTCGGCGAGCTGCGGATGCTGAAGAACGAGGGCCAGGCAGAGCTCCTCGGCATGGCGCCGCTCGCCGGGCCCCTTGCTGCGCCCGAGCCGGGTTTCGAGCAGTCGGCCGCGGCTGCGCGGCACCTCTGTCGCCCGCCATGGCCTGCCGGCGCCGTGCCCTCGTGGCCGCGGCGCGCGTCCTGCCGGCTTCTGCCGGCCTGCGACCCATGATGACCGACCGATCCGGCGCAGGCGGGCACCCATCTCGCGGAAATAGAGTTCGCGCAGCCGTTCATCGGCGATCGTGCGCAGGCGGGTGAAAACCGCCTGCTCGACTGCGGCGCGGCGTTCCGGGGTACTGGTATCGGCGTTCTCCACCATCAGCCGCCAGAGCATGTCGATGAGCGGCAGGGCGCTTTCGATAAGGCGGGCAAAGGCGTTTGCTCCCTCGCGTCGGATCAGGTCGTCCGGGTCCATTCCGCCGGGCAGCAGGACGAAGCGCAGCGAACGGCCGGCAGCAAGAAGCGGCAGCGCCCGTTCGATCGCCCGATCGGCGGCCTTCAGACCGGCGGCGTCGCCGTCGAAGCACAGCAGCGGTTCGGCGGCCGCTCGCCAGAGCAGGGCGAGCTGCGCTTCGCTCAGCGCAGTGCCGAGCGGCGCGACGGCCTGGGGAAATCCGGCCTGGGCGAGCGCGATGACGTCCATGTATCCCTCGACGACGAGGATGTTGCCGTCACGCGCGGCGGCCCGCGCCTCGCGGTAGCGGTAGAGCCCTTCCCCCTTGTGGAAGAGCGGTGTTTCCGGCGAGTTCAGGTATTTCGCCGGATGGTCGTCGAGTGCGCGGCCGCCGAAGGCGATGATCCGGCCGCGGGCATCGCCGATCGGAAAGATCAGCCGTTCGCGAAAGCGGTCGAACGGCGCGCGCCCCTCTGCCTTGCGGGGGCGGATCAGCAGGCCCGCATCGACCAGGGTATCGGTATCGAAACCCTGGGCGGCAAGGGCCGCCGCCAGACGATCGCGCCTGGCGCCGCCGGGTGCGAAGCCGAGGCGGAATTCGAGCACGCTTTCAGCCGTTACCCCGCGCGCCTTCAGATAATCACGCGCCGAGGCGCCTTCGGAGCTGCCAAGCTGCTGCTGGTAGAAGCGGGTTGCGGCTTCCATCGCGGCCAGCAGACGGCCCCGATGGTCTTCGGCATCACGTTCGCGGCGCGCCGTCTCGGGATCGCGCTTCGGCAGCGGCATGCCGGCATGGCGTGCGAGTTCCTCGACCGCCTCGGGAAAGCTCATGCCTTCGGTTTCTTCCAGCCAGCGGATCGCATCGCCATGGGCGCCACAGCCGAAGCAGTGATAGAAGTTCTTGTCCTCGACGACATGAAAGGAGGGCGTCTTTTCCTGATGGAAGGGACACAGCCCCTTCCATTCGCGCCCCGCACGCTGAAGCTTGACCCGCCGCCCGACCAGATCGGCCAGCGAGATCCGCTCACGCAGTTCGTCAAGAAAGCGGGGCGAAAAACGCATGTTCTTCCCGTTGGTTTCGATATCCGTCGCCGGGTTCCGGCGATATGCCATGGTCCGGCGACGCCCATCGCCACCCATCGCCGCCCGGCGCTACCGGTCGCATGGCGCCGGGAACCTGCCGCCTTCGCACGGGCCGTGCGCAAAAAAGCCTCAGCGGCTTGCCGCGGCCTTCGCGCCGAGAAGTTCCTTGACCACCCGGCTGGCCTTGGAAAAGTCCATTCGGCCGGCATGGTGCTCTTTCAGCCAGGCCATCACGCGGCCGATGTCCTTCAGGCTCTTTGCCTCCACCTCACCGATCGCGGTCTCGACCGCCTTGCGGATTTCCTCGTCGGAAAGCTGACGCGGCAGAAACGAGCGGATGATGTCGATCTCGTTGCGCTCCTGCTCGGCGAGTTCGAGCCGCCCGCCTTCCTCATAGGCGGCGATGCTGTCCTGTCGCTGTTTGATCATCCGGGCGAGGATTTCGCGGATGATGACGTCGTCGTCGCGCTCGTCGGCCTCGGTCCGGCGGGCGATGTCACGGTCCTTGATGGCGGCGAGCACGAGTCGGAGCGTCGCGACCTTGCGGCGATTCTTATCGCGCATCGCTTCCTTCAGCGCGTTCTGCAATTGCTCTCTGAGCGACATGCGTAAAACCTCCTCGGCCCGATCATGTGGCATCGGGCGCGTCCTTCTCGGAGCCGCCGGCCAGGCGTCGGCGCTCGTGGATTGATGGTGACTTCCTCGGTGGTATGTCGTCTCGTCGGCTGTTGCGCCTCTTGCCGCATCGGCATCCGGTCGCCTGTTGAAGGTCCGCCGTCGCATCTCTTTACCGGCCGATCGACGGGGCGCTCATGATACCGCCTTGAAGAGAGCGATGCAATGATCCTCGAATATCGCGCAGTCCATTGTTTCAATTGCAGAAAAAAAGAACGCACCGCTTTGCTTGACGGGTGCGGGTAAGTTCACTAGTTTCCCGGCAATTTGTGTCGGGCCGGGGTGCCGTGCCCCGGCGAGCCACGAGGGAAGACTGGATGACGGATGCCCCGCAATCCCTCTCCGCCGGACCGACCTTCTCCGATTCTCAGAACCGTTTCAGTGCCGTGCTCGTCCTTGAGGACGGCACCGTCTGGCGCGGGCACGGGGTGGGGGCGAGCGGTGAAGCGGTCGGCGAACTTTGCTTCAATACCGCGATGACCGGTTATCAGGAGATCCTTTCCGATCCCTCCTACGCCGGTCAGATCGTCACCTTCACCTTTCCCCATATCGGCAATGTCGGCGTCAATCCGCAGGACATGGAGGCGGCCCGCGCCGCCGCGCTCGGCTTCGTCGTGCGCGAACCGGTGAGCGTACCCTCGAACTGGCGCGCGACGGACGATTTCGCAGCATGGGCGGCCGGTGAGGGACTGATCGGCATCTGGGGGGTAGATACGCGTCGCCTGACGCGTCATCTGCGCGCGCACGGCTTTCTCAACGGCATTATCGCCCATGACGCGCAAGGCCGCTTCGATCTTGCTGCCTTGTGGGAAAAGGCGAAGGCCTTCCCCGGTCTCGTCGGGGCCGAGCTGGCCGCCGCCGTCAGCACATCCGCAGCTTATGAAACGGACGAGGGGCTCTGGCGCTGGGAACAGGGCGGTTTCGAGGTGCGGTCGCAGCCGGGTGCACCGGCGCCGCATGTCGTCGTCGTCGATTTCGGCGTCAAGCGCAATATCCTTCGCAATCTGGTTTCGGCCGGCGCACGGGTGAGCGTCGTGCCGGCGAAGACTCCGGCCGAACGGATTCTGGCGATGCGTCCGGCGGCGGTGGTGCTTTCGAACGGTCCCGGCGATCCGGCGGCAAGCGCGGCCTACGCGGTGCCGATGATCCGCGCCCTCATCGCTGCGGGCACGCCGATCCTCGGCATCTGCCTCGGCCATCAGCTGCTCGCGCTTGCCCTCGGCGGGCGGACGGAGAAGATGCACCAGGGCCATCACGGCGCCAATCATCCGGTCCAGGACCTTGAGACCGGCAAGGTTTCCATCGTCTCGATGAACCACGGCTTCACGGTGGTGGCCGAATCGCTCGACCCCGAGCTGGTGCGGGTCCGTCAGGTCTCGCTTTTCGACGCCAGTCTGTGCGCCTTCGAGGGCCGCAAACAGCCGCTGCTCGGCCTTCAGCAGCACCCCGAGGCCTCGCCCGGGCCGCAGGACAGCTTCGCGCTGTTTGCCGAATTCCTGCAGCGTGCCGGAGAGTGGAACCGCACCCGCAACAGGCGCACCGGCCCGCCTGCTTCCGACCAGCCACCCGCATAGCCCGGAAAGCCCATGCCCAAGCGCACCGACATCGAGAGCATCCTGATCATCGGCGCCGGCCCGATCGTCATCGGCCAGGCGTGCGAGTTCGACTATTCCGGCACCCAGGCGGTCAAGACGCTGAAGAGTGAGGGCTATCGAATCATTCTGGTCAACTCCAATCCGGCGACCATCATGACCGACCCGGAACTGGCGGATGCGACCTATGTCGAACCGCTCACCCCGGAAATCGTCGAAAAGGTGATTGCACGCGAAAAGCCCGATGCCCTGCTGCCGACGATGGGCGGGCAGACGGCGCTCAATGTTGCGCTGGCTCTGGCGAAGAAAGGGGTGCTGCGGCGTCATGGCGTCGAATTGATCGGGGCGGATGCCGACGCCATCGAAAAGGCCGAGGACCGCGACCGCTTCCGCGCGGCGATGACGCGCATCGGTCTCGAAGTGCCACGCTCGCGCGCCGTCCATTCTCTCGACGAGGCGCTCGAAGCGCTGGAGGAAGTCGGCCTGCCGGCGATCGTGCGCCCGTCCTTCACGCTCGGTGGCACCGGCGGCGGCATCGCCTACAACCGTGAGGAATTCGAGCGGATCGTGCGCGGTGGCCTCGATGCTTCGCCGGTCGGCGAGGTGCTGATCGAACAGTCGGTGCTCGGCTGGAAGGAATACGAGATGGAGGTGATCCGCGATCGGGCGGACAACTGCATCATCGTCTGTTCGATCGAAAATGTCGATCCGATGGGCATTCATACCGGCGATTCGATCACCGTGGCGCCGGCCCTGACCCTGACCGACCGCGAATATCAGATGATGCGCAATGCCTCGATTGCGATCCTGCGCGAGATCGGAGTGGAAACCGGCGGCTCCAATGTCCAGTTCGCGGTCGATCCCGCGACCGGCCGCCAGGTCGTGATCGAGATGAACCCCCGCGTCTCGCGCTCGTCTGCGCTCGCCTCCAAGGCGACCGGTTTTCCGATCGCCAAGGTCGCCGCCCGACTGGCAGTGGGCTATACGCTCGACGAGATCACCAATGACATCACCGGCGTGACGCCCGCCTCCTTTGAGCCGACGATCGACTATGTGGTGACCAAGGTGCCGCGCTTTACCTTCGAGAAATTTCCCGGCACCGAGGCGCTGCTGACCACCTCGATGCGTTCGGTCGGCGAGGCGATGGCGATGGGGCGCAATTTTCCGGAAAGTCTGCAGAAGGCGCTGCGATCGCTGGAAACCGGCCTTGACGGCCTAGATCCGGTTGCCATCGACGGCTTCGATCCCGACCATCCTGACCGCGATGCGCTCGTTGCCGCGATTTCACGGCCCGAACCGGACCGGCTGCTGAAAGTGGCGCAGGCGATGCGCCACGGCCTGTCCCGCGAAGAAGTGGCCGCCGCCACTGCCATCGACCCCTGGTTTCTGGAGCAGATCGCGCGCATCATCGCAGCTGAACGCGCGCTGTCGCGCGATGGCCTGCCGGCGTCGGGACCGGCACTGCTCGCACTCAAGCAGCTCGGTTTCTCGAACCGTCGGATCGCGGAACTGGCCGGGGTGGCGGAAGAGAAGGTCGCCGGTGGCATGCGCACGGCCGGCGTTGCGCTGGTCTTCAAGCGGGTCGATACCTGTGCCGCCGAATTCGAGGCGCGCACCCCCTATCTCTACGCCAGCCACGAACCGGGCATCGAGGATCTCGCGAGCGGTCAGGTGCTGCCGGCGGAAGACGAAGCCGGGGTGAGCGATCGCCGCAAGGTGATCATCCTCGGCGGTGGTCCCAACCGCATCGGCCAGGGGATCGAGTTCGACTACTGCTGCTGCCACGCCAGCTTCGCGCTTGCCGAAGCCGGGGTCGAAAGCATCATGGTAAATTGCAATCCCGAGACCGTCTCGACCGACTATGACACTTCTGACCGGCTCTATTTCGAGCCGCTGACCAGTGAACATGTACTGGCGATCGTCGAGGCGGAACGCCGTCGTGGCACGCTCGAGGGGGTCATCGTCCAGTTCGGCGGCCAGACGCCGCTCAAGCTTGCCCGACCGCTCGAGGCTGCCGGCGTACCGATCATCGGCACGTCGCCGGATGCCATCGACCGGGCGGAAGATCGCGACCGTTTTCAGGCGCTGCTCGACGAACTCGGCCTCAGGCAGCCGGAAAACGGCATCGCGCGATCATTCGAGGAGGCGATCGCGATCGCCGAGCGGATCGGTTATCCGGTACTGCTGCGACCGTCCTATGTGCTGGGGGGGCGGGCGATGGAGATCGTTCACGATCGCGCCGGTCTCGAACGCTACATGCGCGAGGCGGTGCGGGTCTCCGGCGACAGTCCGGTGCTCGTCGATCGCTATCTGAAAGATGCGATCGAGGTCGATGTCGATGCGCTCGCCGACGGCCGGGACGTGCATGTCGCCGGGATCATGGAGCATATCGAGGAAGCCGGCATCCATTCCGGCGATTCCGCCTGTTCGCTGCCGCCCTTCAGCCTGCCGCGCGAGGTGGTCGAGGAAATCCGCGAGGCGACCGAGAAGCTCGCACTCGCCCTTCGTGTCGTCGGCCTGATGAACGTGCAGTTCGCGGTCAAGGACGGCGAGGTCCATGTCCTGGAGGTCAATCCGCGCGCCAGCCGCACCGTCCCCTTCGTTTCGAAGGCGACCGGCGTGCCGCTCGCTAAGATCGCCACCCGTCTGATGCTCGGTGCCCGGCTCGCCGATTTCGAGCTGCCGGCGCCGCCGGTCTCGCTCGCCGAGCTCGGCCATGTCGCGGTCAAGGAATCGGTCTTTCCTTTCGCCCGTTTTCCCGGGGTCGATGTACTGCTCGGCCCCGAGATGAAATCGACCGGCGAGGTGATGGGAATCGATCGCGACTTTCCGCGCGCCTTTCTCAAGAGTCAGATCGCCGCCGGCACGCATCTCCCGGATGCGGGGCTCGTCTTCCTGTCGGTAAAGGATGCCGACAAACCGGCCGTGGAACCGATCGCGCGCCGCCTTGTCGAGATGGGCTATGCGCTGATCGCGACCCGCGGGACGGCGGCCTATCTGACCGGCGAGGGCGTGCCGACCGCGGTGGTCAACAAGGTGGCGCAGGGGCGTCCGCATATCGTCGATTACATGAAGGACGGCAAGATCGACCTGATGTTCAACACCACCGAAGGCGCGCAGTCGATCGCCGATTCCTACGAGATCCGCCGGACCGCTCTGCAGATGGGGATTCCCTATTATACGACGCTCTCGGAAGCCCGCGCCGCGATCGACGCGCTGGCGGTGCTGCGCGCCGGCGGCCTTGAAGTCAGACCCCTTCAGTCCTATTTTCGCCCGGCACACGCTTGAAATGGGGCGGGGGCCTCTGTTATAGGCGACCGCTCTTCCGGTCAGACGAGATCGACCTGCAAGGCGCAACGCTCCGATGGCGCGGCGCAAAGCGGCCGGTTCTCTCGTTTTCTCGGGAAGAACGGGACGGGTGGGCGAGCGCAGGCATACCAAGGGCGGATGAGGCGGACAGAACGATGAGCGAACGGATTCCCATGCTGCTGACGGGCTTCGAGGCCCTGAAGGAGGAGCTGCAGCGGCTGAAGGGTGTCGAGCGGCCGGCGGTGGTGCGCGCGATCGAAGAAGCGCGCGCCCATGGCGATCTGTCCGAGAATGCCGAATATCATGCGGCCAAGGAGCGCCAGGGGATGATTGAGGCGCGAGTGATGGAGCTCGAGGATCGTCTCGCCCGCGCCGAGGTCATCGACCCGTCGCGCTTCGACGGCGACAAGGTGATGTTCGGCGCCACCGTGACGCTGATCGACGAAGACGATCGCGAGATCGTCTATCAGATCGTCGGCGTCGAGGAATCGGACGTCAAGGCGGGGCGCATTTCCTACAATTCCCCGCTCGCCCGCGCGCTGATCGGCCGTCGTCTCGGCGATGAGGTCGAGGTCGTCACCCCTTCCGGCGAGAAGTACTACGAGATCGCCCGTATCGAATTCGTCTGAAGATCTTCGAGCACCCCGCTTGACGCTCAGGCGATCTCGGCGACGATGAGCTGCGGGCCGGATGCGCTGATCGCCGAGGCGAGGGCGCGATCGAACTCTCCGGCGGTGCGGGCATGGCTTGCCGCCACCCCGAAGCCTTCCGCCAGCTTCACCCAGTCCATCCGCGGTTCGGCGAGGCTGAGCATGGCGCGCGCCTTGCCGCCCGTTTCGCCAGCCAGTCCGAGCCGCGCCAGCTCGACATTCAAGATCAGATAGGAATGATTGGCGAAGACGATGTTGACGACATTCAGGTTTTCACGCGCCTGCGTCCACAGCGCCTGCAGCGTATAGGCGCCGGCACCGTCGCCGTTGAGAGTGATCACCTTGCGCTCAGGCGCGGCGAGCGCGGCGCCGACTCCCATTGGCATGCCGGCGCCGATCGCGCCGCCCGTCAGGCACAGCCATTCGTGGGGGGCGGCATTCTCGAGCAGAAAATAGACGCCGAGCCCGGAGGTCGTCGAATCGTCGCAGATCACGCTGCCCGCCGGCATGTGGCGGGCGAGCGCCATGCCGACGGCCGGTGCCGACAGCTTCTCGTCCGGCTGCATCAGCGGTGGCGGGGCCATTGCCGGATCGAGCGCTGGTTCGCGCGGCGCGCCGAAATGATCGGCGAGCGCGTCTAGGGCGGCCACGACATCCTCGCCGGCATCGCCGAGCAGGAAGGGTTCGGCACCTTCCGGGACCAGGCTCGACGGCTGACCGGGATAGGCGAAGAAGGAGACCGGCGCGCGCGCACCGGCAAGCAGCAGCAGGTCGGCGTCTTTCAGATCCTGGGCAGCGCCATCGGCGAAATACTGAAGCCGCGTCGCGCTGACCCGGCCCGCCCCGCGCGAGATGCGGGCCGGAAAGGTTTCCATTACCAGCCTTGCGTCCAGCGCTTGGGCCAGCCGTCCGGCCGCGCGCAGCCCTTCTTCGCGACAGGCCTGCGCGCCGATGAAGACGACCGGCGAACCGGCCGCCTTCAGCTTCTCGGCTGCCTCGGCGATCCGCTCTTCCGGCACGCTCGCGCGGCCCGGACGATTGCCGGGCCTTGCCGTCTGATCCTGAACCTCCTGCCAGGCAATGTCGGCCGGCACCACCAGGCTCGCCACGCCGCCCCCATCAAGGAAGGATTGCGCGACGGCGGTCGTGGTGATCTCTGCGGTCGATGCCGGATCTTCGATCGCGGCGTACCAGCGCGAGACGGGCCGGGCGAGGCTTTCGATGTCACTGGTCAGCGGTGCGTCGAAGATGCGGTGATGGCGGGCATGATCGCCGACGATATTGACGATCGGCGAGCGGGCGCGGCGCGCATTGTGAAGATTGGCGATGCCGTTGGCGAGGCCGGGGCCGAGGTGAAAGAGGGTCGCTGCCGGCTTGTCGGCGAGGCGCGCATAGCCGTCGGCTGCGCCGCTTGCGACGCCCTCGAAGAGCACCAGGACGGAGCGCATGCGCGCCTCATGGTCGAGGGCGGCGACGAGATGCATCTCGGAAGTGCCGGGGTTGGTGAAACAGAGCTCGACCCCGGCATCGGCCAGAGTCCGGACGATCAGATCGGCACCGCGCATCGCGCTTTCCTCCTTGGTTTCTGTCGTTCCTGTCCGCCTTCTTCGCCCCTCATCCTTCACCGGTCGCGCAGGAAGCTGCGGTCGAGTCGGTCGATATCGGCACAGCCGAGCAGGGCGAGCGTGCGGTGGGTCTCTTCGATCAGCAGCGACAGGACGCGCGTGACGCCCGCCTCTCCGCCGCCGGCAAGGCCATAGAGATAGGGCCGTCCGATCGACACTGCATCGGCGCCCGCCGCCAGCGCCTTGACGACGTGGCTGCCGCGCCTCACGCCGCCGTCAAGAATGACTTCCAGACGGTCCCCGACGCGCTCGCGCACCCGCCCGACCATCTCGATCGGCGCACATGCGCCGTCGAGCTGCCGGCCGCCATGATTGGAGAGCATCACCGCGCTCGCCCCGTGCTCGTGGGCGCGCTCGGCATCCGCCGGGTCCATCACGCCCTTGATCGCAAAGGGGCCGCCCCACAGCTCGGCGAGCCATTCGGCATCCTTCCAGGTCAGCGAACGGTCGAACTGGGCATTAATATAGGCGGCGACGCCGCCCGCCTGATCGGCCTGACCGGGGGTGAGAT
>RFIU01000232.1 GCA_003695555.1 Alphaproteobacteria bacterium | reverse complement strand
CTTCGCGCTCGCCGGCCTGTTCGCACTGCTCACCACCCTCGTCGGCAGCGATGGGGCGCTCGGTGTCCTGTTCGACTATCTTTCCACCCTCAATCTGATCCTCGCCGTCTTCAATCTGGTCCCCGGCTTTCCGCTCGACGGCGGGCGGCTGCTGCGTGCGGCGCTGTGGGCGAGAAGCGGCGACCTGATGAGCGCGACGCGACGCGCATCACTGGTCGGGCAGGGATTCGGCTGGCTGCTGATCACACTCGGCGCCGCCCTTGTGCTCACCGGCGGTGGGGTGGCGGGTCTCTGGTGGATCCTGATCGGCCTGTTCCTGAACGGCGCCGCGAAGCAGTCCTATGAGCAGCTTCTCGTCCATTCCGCCTTCGCCGCCCTGCCGGTAGATCGCCTGCTCTCGCATCCGCCGATCGTTGTCGCGGCGGATCTGCCGCTCGACCGCTTCGTCGAGGATTTCGCCTATCGCCATCATTTCAGTCTCTTCCCCGTCGTCGATCAGGGACGTCTCGTCGGCACCATCCGCACTAGGCGCGTCGCCGAGATGCCACGCGGGCAATGGCCGCACCACACGGTCGGCGAGCTCGTCCGGCCGCTCACCCCCGATGATATGGTGCAACCGCACGAATCGGCCGAAACCGCCCTGCAGCGCATGCAGCGCAACGGCCGCGGGCAGATTCTGGTGGTGGAGGGTGATCGGCTGCTCGGGGTCTTGACCCTCCATGACCTGCTGGAGCATCTCGCGATCCGGCGGATGCTCGACCAAAACATCTGAGCCCTTGGACGTGGAGAGGAAGTCATGGATCTCGGACTGGACGGTGCGCGCGTACTGGTGACCGGAGGAACCCGCGGCATCGGCCGGGCGATCTGCGAGGCTTTCCTTGCCGAAGGCGCCGCCGTCGCCTTCTGTGCGCGACGCGAAGACGAGGTGGGCGAGACGCAGCAGACGCTGACCAAGACCGGCGGGCGGGCGGTCGGCCGGGTGCTCGATGTCGCCGATCATGCCGCGCTCGCCCAATGGGTCGGCGAAATGGCCGAAGAGCTCGGCGGCATCGACGTCTTCATTCCCAATGTCTCGGCCGGCGCCTCGGCGCAGGGGGTGGAGGCATGGCGCGCCAATTTCGAGGTCGATGTGCTGCACAGCGTGCTCGGATGCGAGGCCGCGCTCTCCCATCTCGCAGCGAGCGAGCAGGGCGCGATCGTCCTCGTCAATACCATCGCCGCGGTCGAGAGCTTGTTTGCCCCGCATTCCTATGGCGCCTTGAAGGCGGCGCTGATCTCGTGGGGCAAGCAGATGGCCGTGGCACTGGGCCCGCACGGGGTGCGCGTCAATATGGTCTCACCCGGCCCGGTGCATTTTCCCGGCGGCGACTGGGACCGGGTGCGCGGCCAGGATCCCGCGCTCTATCGTTCGGTCGAACAGCGGATCCCGATGGGCCGTTTCATCCGCCCCGAAGAGGTCGCGCGTGCGGTCGTCTATCTGGCGAGCCCGGCGGCCGCCATGGTCACTGGCACCAATCTCGTCATCGATGGCGGCATGACCCGCCGGGTGCAGTTCTGAAGTCTGGCTGGATCTGCGGCACGCGAATCATGAATGACCCGATGAAGTCAGACGTCAAGCCGCACGAGCACCTGATCGATCTCTATCGTGTAATGGTCCGCATCCGCCGTTTCGAACAGGCGGTGGCGCAGGCCTGGCGTGCGGGCGAGGTGCCGGGCCTGGTGCACACCTCGATCGGTGGCGAAGCGGTCGCCGCTGCCGTCTGCACGCGCCTCGATCCCGAACGTGGCGACCGCATCACATCGACCCATCGCGGCCATGGCCATGCCATTGCGCTTGGACTGGATGCGGGAAAATGTGCCGCCGAAATTTTCGGCCGGCGTGACGGCCTGTGCCGCGGGCGTGGCGGGTCGATGCATCTCGCCGACCCGCAGCGCGGCCTCATCGGCTGCAACGGGATCGTCGGCGGCGGCGTGCCGGCGGCCCTCGGTGCCGCCTTCGCCGCACAGCGCGAAGGAAACCGCGCGATCGCCGTCGCCTTTTTCGGTGACGGGGCGATGAATCAGGGCGCCGTGCTCGAATCCCTCAATCTCGCGCGCGTCCTGAAGCTGCCCGTCCTGTTTGTCATCGAAGACAACGGCTTCGGCGAATACACGCCGGCAGCGGCGGTCACCGCCGGGGATATCGCCACCCGCCTGGCTGCCTTCGACCTGCGGATGGAAAGCATTGATGGCGGCGATGCGACCGGTGTTGATGCGGCCGCCGAAGCCTTGATCGCGTATTGCCGGGCAGGTCATGGCCCGGCGGCGCTTCATGCCCGCACCGTCCGGCTGACCGGCCATCACGAGGGAGATGCGCAGGCCTATCGCCGCATGACCGATGATGCGCCCGCGCCGGCCTCCCCCGGCGGTGCTGCCGATCCGCTCGTCCGGCTGCGGGCGGAGCTGAAGCGGGAATGCGGCATCGGCGAACAGGAACTCGATTCTATCGTTCGTTCGATAGATATTGAGGTCGAGGCGGCACTCCGCTTCGCGCGGCTTTCGCCGCTGCCCGATCCGACGGATATGACGGTGGCGGAGGTCTGGGCCGCCCCACCGCACGCGCGCCCCGCCCCGTCGGCGGCCCCGGGCGCCCCCGAGATCGGCGAAGAGACGACCATGGCCGGCGCGTTGAATGCCGCGCTCGCCGATGCCATGGCCGAAGACGAGCGAGTCTTCCTGATCGGCGAGGATGTTCGTGCCGGGGTATTCGGCGTAACGGGTGGACTGGTCGAGCGCTTCGGCGCCGAACGGGTCATCGACACGCCGATCTCGGAATCCGCCTTCGTCGGACTGGCGCTCGGCGCTGCCGTTTGCGGCCTGCGGCCGGTGGTCGAAGTGATGTTCGCCGATTTCACCGCCGTCTGTTTTGATCAGATCGTCAATCAGATTGCCAAATGGCGATTCATGACGGGCGGACAGGTGAGCGTTCCTCTCGTCATCCGTGCGGCGGCCGGGGCGGGGCTGCGGGCCGGCGCACAGCACAGCCAGAGCTTCGCGCATCTCTTCGCATCGTTTTCCGGCCTCAAATGCGCGATGCCCGGCACACCACAGGATGCCTATCATGCCCTGCGCGCGGCAATCGCCGATCCGGATCCGGTGATCTTCCTGGAACCCAAGGCACTCTATGAGGTGACCGGGCCGGTCGTGAGGGATGGACATGCTCCGTCATCCGCCCCGCTTTCACGTCATCTGCGCACAGGCGAGGATCTGACCCTCGTCGCCTTTGCCGGCACCCTGCCCGGTGCGATTGAAGCCGCTGGGCGCCTGGCGCGCGAAGAGAACATCGCCGCCGACCTGATCGCCCCGATCGGCATCAGGCCGTTCGACATGACGACACTCACGCGTTCGCTTGCCCGCACCCGCCGCCTGCTGGTGGTTGACGACGGCAGCGCGGTGTGCGGGCTTGCCGATCATGTCATCGCAGCGGTGGCGAAGTGCGGCATCCCGCTCGCCGCACCGCCCGCGAGCTTGACGCCGCCGATGACGCCGGTGCCCTTCTCACCCCCGCTTGAAGATGCCTGGCGCCCCGATGCGACACGTATCTTCGCGACTGCACGCGCACTGGTTCGCGGGGAAACGATTCCGGCGCCGGGCTGAACCACCGGGCATCCGGGACGATGATCCTCAATCCTGCGCATCGCCGTCAGCCGGGGCCGCTTCCAGTCGCGCCAACAGATCCAGCCATTCATCTTCGATTCTCGCGATCTCCTCATCAAGACGCGCGCGATGACGGTCGAGCTCCGCCGTCTTGCGGGCCCGTTCGGCCGGCGGTTCGGCATAGAGCTTCGGGGAGGCCAGCGCCTTGAGTATCCGTTCACGGCGGGCGCTCGCCTCTTCCAGGCGCGCTTCGAGTTCTTCCGCCTGACGGCGCAGCGGCGCCAGCGCCGAACGGGCATTCGCGCGCTTGCGCCGTGCCAAGCTGCGAACATCCGTTCGCGGGCCCTCGCTGCCACCACCAGTACGCGCCGAACGGGCCTCCAATATCATCTGCTCATAGTCGTCGAGATCGCCATCAAAGGGTCGCACACGCCCGTCCCCCACCCGCCAGAGACGATCCGCGCAGGCACCGATCAGATGGCGGTCATGGCTGATCAGCAGGACCGCCCCGTCATAGTCGTTGAGCGCGCTGATCAGCGCTTCGCGCGCGTCGATATCGAGATGGTTGGTCGGCTCGTCGAGAACGAGAAGCTGAGGCGCATCGAGCGAAATCAGCGCGAAGACGAGCCTTGCCCGCTCGCCGCCGGAAAGGCTTTCGACCGGCCGCTCCGCCATCTCGCCCGACAGGCCAAAGGCGCCGAGGTGGGCGCGGATGCGTGCCTCCGTCATGCGGTCACCGACCCGCGCGCGGACCACCGCAATCGCACTCGCCATGCCGTCGAGATCCTCGAGCTGATGCTGGGCGAAATAACCGACCGCAAGCTTGCGTGGCGCCAGTCGCCGGCCCGCCATCGGCGCGAGCCGGCCGGCAAGCAGGCGGGCGAAGGTGGACTTGCCCTCGCCATTGGGACCGAGCAGTGCGATCCGGTCGTCGGGGTCGATCCG
>RFIU01000231.1 GCA_003695555.1 Alphaproteobacteria bacterium | reverse complement strand
CGTGCCAACGCTCCGATTTCATCTTCACCGGATAACCGGGCACGCAGTGAAAGATCCTGGTGCCTGCGCATCGCACCGACGGTTTCCTCAAGGCTCAGGAGCGGTCCGGTCAGCCGACGCGCCAGCCAATGAATGCCGATGCTGATGGGGGCCAGCAGCACGAGGCCCAGCAGCGCAAGTCGCCAGGCGACCGATCGGATCGGCGCGTTGGCCTGCTGTGTGTTCTGCAGGGCGATGATACGCCATCGCGCCGGCATTCCTTCGCCACCATCCGCATGGCCGGTGATAAAGCGAACACCGTTGAGAATCGGCTGACGTTGGTCAGAAAGAAGCGATGCGATCGAATCCCCATTTCCGTCGAGAAACGGCGGCAAATAAAGAGGACGCTTCTTCGCTTGGTCCAAGAGAACGACGGGCGCAGTGCCACGCTGGAGAGCACCGGAGATCGCAGACCAGGGAATCGTCATCACCATCAGGCCGATCGGCTGGCGGTCGCCGAACCGGGCATGTATGCGGTGAACGAGAGCAACGATTTCCGGTGGCGCCGGGCCTGCCGACGTCTGATGACTTTTTCCGTTTCCCGCCCCGTCGCCGGAAAGAGGATCGGCATGCTTGTCGATGAAACCCCGGTCACCTTCGCCGACTTTCCATCTTGCCGGTAGAGAAGCGGTCGGCGGGGTGGAGCGCGTAGCGGCGACGATGCGTCCGGTTTGATCGAATACGAACAGTTCGCCGGGAAGGTCATACTGCTGCTTGAGGCGCGTCAGTGTCCCGACGATCCGCTTGTCCACATCCAGAGCGAAGATGTCGTTCATCACCTCCAGCCCGGCCCAGGCACGCAGATTGCGCTCGGACTCCTGGAACATCGCCGAGAGCTTCTGACGCTTCTGGGCCGCGATCTGATCGAGGGTGCGGACCTGCGCATCGCGCATCGAAGCCTCGATGGTGGTGAAGATGACGATGGCGGCGGGCCCGTAGGTGATGAAGAAGATGCCGAGAAACGCCGCCATCATCTTGTGGCGGATGGAACTGTTCCACCATCGGCTCAACCGCCCCGTCATCGCCCGGGCTCCAGGATCGGGTGACGCGCCACGAACAGCCGGTCCGGCCAGCGTGACGAGGCTCCCCGCCCGTCCTCTTTATCTTCGATCGGAATCCGGGCGACGACCCGGACTTCGGGCGGCAGATCGTGTCGCTCGCCGAGTACGTAGCCGATCGCTCCGGGCACGTGGGACACGAAGCCGAGCACCGCCCGATCCGACTCCTGAACGACGGGCGGCATGCGGCCACGAAACTGCATCCGGTTCCAGTAGCCGGTGAGCGCACGCACCGAGCTTCCGAGCACCCGGCGGCTGAACCATTGCCGGGTACGGCTGTCGGCCTGCCTGTTGACCGGCACGATCGGACGCCCGTCGGGCCAACGGGTCTTCTTCAGCAGGAAGATGCGGGCGAGCTCGTGCGGATCCAGTCGGGTGACCGGGGTCGACCGGTGGGCAACGATCAGCAGCTCCGCGGCGACCGGTGCGCCGGGCCATGCACAGGACAGCAGCAGGGCAAGGCCCAGGACGGGGAACCAGGATCGCCGATATGGCGGGAACACGTTCATCCCCTCACCCTCAAAACAACAGATTGAAGGAACCGCGCACGCCGGTCCTTAAATCGATGAGGCCACCCCAGCGATCGAGATATTCGATCTTCCAGACGATCGGGGGGCGCGGCCGCCAGGCGATGCCGATCACCGCATTGCGCGCCGCCCGCAGCACGTCGCGATCCTGGTAGAACTCGTAGCGGCCGATGAGCGACCATGCGTCGTTCACATGCCATTCGCCCTGCACGTAAAGACCGGTTTCATGGCGACGCAGGTGAATCGGTCGCGGGTGATGAAGGCGCAGACGGACGAATTCAGACATGATCTCGAACGGCCCGCGAATAAGATGAAGATTGGCGCCGACCAGCAACTGTGTCTCACGCGTTCTGGTGATACGGGCGCGCTGAACCGAAAAGCCGATGGTGTTCTCTAGCCCCCAGCGCCAACTCAGATTGACCCCCGAGATGTCATGGAAAAGGCGACCCGGAACCGCCTCAGGGTTGGAGTCGAGCTCGCCACCCGGTTGCCAGTAGAAGGTCAGGTCGGGAAGCCGCTCAGCAGGCGCCTGATAAAGCAGCGCCACACCAGAATAGAATTCCGAAAATCCTCGAAAGCTGGTGAGCGGACGTGAGGTGGTCTCGACCAGCGGCCCCGCATGAATCGCGTTCCATTCCCCGATCGGGGTCAGGCCCTTGCCGATCCGCAACGACCAGTCATCGTCGATGACGATGTCGTTGTAGAAACGTTCGAGCACGATATCGCTTTTCGTGCCCTCAAATATGTCGTGATCCTCGACAAGAATCGGCAAGGACGCCGCTTCCGCTTCGACGAAAGGATTCAGCCAGCGATTGAAGCGACCCTGAACGAAAAGACTGAGATCGTCGACGACGAGCTTTGCATCCTCCCCGCGTGCTGCCTCTCCCTCGACCGTCAGATAGCCAGAGAGATTGAGCTTTCCGAGCCACAGCCCCTGACCAAGGCGATAGCCGGAGTTTTCCGCATGCGCCGAACCTGCAACAAGGGCTAGAAGGAATGGCACGACAAGCAGGGCAGGACGCCCCAGGAAGCCGCGCAGGGTTACCCCCCCGAAGGAAGATTGCGGCGCACCCCCACCAGCCGTTTTTCGACCAAGGAATGCCCTTCTTGAGCCCCAGATGCCCGCAATCGGGAGTTCTTGATTTCCCATTTCCGGAAACCCCGCTGCCAGGAATGTTGTCACAGCGGACTACGACCATAAGAGCCGTCGATATCCGCCACACGCGGGCATTATCCAAGTCGATCGTTTAGAAAAGGTAGCTATCCATCGAATAATGCTGAAAAGAATCATCCCTTGATCATTCAGGCAAATGATTCGCATCTTCCGTGCAGCATGACTGTCGGACTGCAGCGTCATGGGGGGCTTGTGCTATGCGATACGGCTTATCTCTTTCTCAAACGATCGCCCGCGAGATCAGCTCCTTCATGATTTCGGAGGTGCCGCCATAGATGCGCTGAACCCGCGCGCCGGTATAGTGATGGGCGATTTCGTATTCCATCATGTAGCCGTAACCGCCGTGAAGCTGGACGCACTCATCCACCACCCGGCCCTGCATCTCGGACAGCCAGAGCTTGGCGATCGCTCCTTCGACCGGTGACAGTTCGCCTCGAAGATGCTTGCGAATGCACTGATCGACGAATGCCTGGCCGACCTCGATTTCGGTCAGCATCTCGGCAAGCTTGAATCGCGTATTCTGAAATTTCGCGATCGGGCGTCCGAAGGCCTTGCGTTCCTTCACATATTCGACGGTGATGTCGAGGGCGTGACGGGCCGCGGCTGCCGCCCCAACGCCGATCACGAGGCGCTCCTGGGGCAATTGCTGCATCAGATAGATAAAGCCCTGGTTTTCGGCACCGATGCAGTTGGTGATCGGGACGCGAACCTCGTCGAAGAAGAGCTCGGAGGTGTCAGCCTCCTTCTGCCCCATCTTTTCCAGATTGCGGCCACGCCGGAATCCCTCACGATCGGCCTCGACGAGGATCAGGCTGATGCCGTGCGCGCCTGCCGCGGGATCGGTCTTCGCGACAACGATGACGAGGTCAGCGTTCTGGCCGTTCGAGATGAAGGTCTTCTGTCCGTTGATGACATAATGATTGCCGTCACGCACGGCGGTGGTCTGCACACCCTGAAGGTCCGAGCCGGTGCCCGGCTCGGTCATGGCGATGGCGCCGATCGCCTCGCCCGAGACCATCTTGGGCAGCCAGGTCTTCTTCAGATCTTCCGATCCATAATGCAGGATATAGGGCGCGACGATATCGGAGTGGACGGAAAGCGCGATCGCCGCCCCGCCATAGGCGAGCTCCTCGTCCACCACGCAGTTGTAGCGGAAGTCGCCGCCCGGCCCGCCGTATTCTTCCGGCACATCGGGGCACAGCAGGCCTGCCTCTCCGCATTTGCGCCAGAAGCTCTTCGGGCTGGTACCGGCGCGCCGCCATTCGGCCTTGTGGGGATGAAGTTCGGCTGCGAAGAACTTGCGCACCGAATCGCGGAAGATTTCGTGCTCGTCCTCATAGATTTCACGGCGCGGCAGCATCTCGTCCCTTCCCCGTCATGATGAATACCCTTGCGCCGAGGATTAGGCGACGCACCGGACCCGCCTGTCAATGCAGCCGCGCCCGCCGGGTTCGGCAGCGTGTCGAGAGGAGATTACTGCTCGAAGATGCGCAGCAGCGCGATGACCGGTGCCACGATCCTGGCTTCGAGGTCGCGTCGCACTGCGCCATGCGGTTCAAGGGGAGCAAGATCGACCCGCCCGGCGCGCGAGCCGGCCAGCAGCTTGCCGAAATAGCGATAGCCGTCGGCATCCTCGACCAGCGCGTCGGCACCTTCCGCACGCGACCAGTCGTCGCGTCCCAGCCGCCGGCAGACGATGACATCGCCGACCCGATACTGGCCGGCAGCTTCCGCCACCTTCACCGCCAGACTGTCGCGCGCCAGCGTGCGCAGGGCCAAGGTGCGCCGATCGCGGCCCGCGCCCTGTACCCGGCCATGGCGACCCAGCGTGCCGGTGATCTCGACATCGCCGGCCCCGGGCAGCGAGAGAAGCTCGGCCGGGTCCACCTCCATCGCATCGGCAATGCGCCGCACCCATTCAAGGGTGAGGGTTCTCGCCCCCGTCTCCAGTCGGCCGATGGTCTGCGGCGTGGTGCCGCTCGGTTTCACCCGTTCGGCAACCTGTTGAAGGGTCAGTCCCTTGGCCTTGCGAATCTCTCTCAATCGTGCGTGCAGCATGCCTTCCTCCCGGCTTCCCTTACTGCCTTTGCCCCTTGCGTGGCATCGCATCTTCCCGGCTTTCACCGAGCAACGAGCGGTAGACGCTCCGTCGCGCATACCGTTCCCCGACAATGCGATTCCACGGCCGAGGGCCATGGCGTTTCCCCTCCCCCCGATAGCTTTTCGATTAATAACCGAAACAGCCATCAATTCAAGAGGTCTTTACCTATAAGGAACAGTCTGATATAACCAATATGGCACAGATTGGAGATTCAATATAATGAAAAAGGTAATATCTGGCTTTGCCGAAAAAGTGCTGGCGAGCTTATGCAGCGGGGCAACGGTCGAAGCCGGCAGGAACGGCACATGGCGAATCGGACGTCGAACGGTGCCGGCATCGGTGATCGAAAATCTCGAGCGTGTCGATCTGGTCCGCAAAAACAAGGACCGCATCGAGCCGACAGAGGCCGCTCAGCGCTATCTTGCGCGCATCGGCTGGCAGCGCTCCACGGGACATGCAAACGCCCGACCCAAGCGTCGGCGCGCCAAGGGCGCAACGCCAGAAGATCCCGCCCTTTCCCCATGGCGGGCACAGCACATGATCGTTCGCCCCGGGGCTACGAAAAGGGCCGGTGAAAGCCGCCGAGAGGAAAATCGCCCGCTGCGCAATCTCGCGGAAACACCGCTCGCCTGGTTTGCCCGCCACCGCGACCGCCGGGGTCGTCCCTTTCTGGACGAACGCCTGATCGCCGCCGGTGAGCGTCTGCGCAACGACTTTGAAATGGCAGGTCTGCGGCCGCGCATGACGGTGACCTACAGCCCGGTGGCGGGTGAGGGAGGGCGGCGACCGGTCCCGCCTGACGGCTCTGTGTGCGGGCGCATCGATGCGCATCGCCGCTTCACCCGAGCGCTGGAGGCCGTGGGGCCGGGACTCGGCGATATCCTGATCGAGGTCTGCTGTTTCCTGAACGGGCTGGAAGCGGCGGAACGTCAGCTCGGTTGGCCGCAACGTGCCGGCAAGCTGGTTCTCAAGCTCGCACTCGAGCGGCTGGCAAACCACTATGAAGGCCGGCAAGAGTCCCTTTCCCTCTCGACATATTTTACCAATATGGATTTTTCTTCTTGACATGCGCAACGCTATTGGTTATACCCCTTCCCATGATCCCGAAAAGGTGGTGAACAGGATTAGCG
>RFIU01000021.1 GCA_003695555.1 Alphaproteobacteria bacterium | reverse complement strand
TCGGGGAGATGCCCCTCGATCATCATCCGGGTGCCCTTCTCTTCCCTTCGCCGAACCACCCGGCACCCCTCGCACCGGGCCATTTCACTCTACCCCCCCGCCCGCACGTCAAGCGTGCGTGTATTCAATTTTTCGTGAGCATCCTGTGATGGCCGCCATGCGGGGGCGGGCGCCGCCATCCGTGACGGCGTCCATGTGCGTCATCCGCGCGGGGGAACCGGCAGCGGGCCAACGGCGTTGGTGAAGTCGGCGCAGAGCGTAGGTGCCCGTGGACACCTTGCGCGATTGATATGGACATCGGCTTCAAGGAGGAGAGGAGAAGGAATCATGCGGATGAAGGGCGGAATGATGACATTGCTGGCCGCCGCGCTGCTGTCCGGCGCGATGGCGCTATCCGGGGCGCAGGCGCATGACGATCACGGCAAGGCGAAGGGCGATCCGCTTGCCAATCTCGAAAAGACCGGCCGGACGGCGCGTTGCCTGCATCTTGAGCGCATTGACACGACGAAGATTCTCGACCGCCAGCACATTCTTTTCCGGATGAGGGGCGGGCAGCTCTATCTCAACACCCTGCCGCATGCCTGCCCGGGGCTGACGCGCGACCGGGCGCTGTCCTATTCGCTGAGCATGCCGGAGCTGTGCGATCTCGACATTGTCACCGTCATCGATACCGGCACCCATCAGGAGGTCGGCTCATGCGGTCTTGGAAAGTTCGAGGAGGTTAAGGAGAAGACGTCCGCCGCCAAGGACAAGGGTGAGGCACCCGGCAATCAGGAAGCCGATGACGGGAACCGCTGACCGTTCGCTGACGGGGAAGATCGACACCCGGACCGGCGATCTGCCGGACGGAATTGTCTGTCAGCCGCGGCCGAGTACCGCCCAACCATAGGCGGGAAGCTCGAGCACGCCGTCGGCAAGGCGGACGTCCTGCGCGGCGAGGACTGGTTCGCAACCGCGCGCAAATGACGAGAGCGTCAGGTGCGCCTCTTTCGGTTCGAGGTTGAAGACGCATGTCAGGCGTTCGCGGGCATCCTCGCGGCTGAAGACGATGAGCGGTTCGGTGGAAGGCGTAATCGTGATGGCGCCGTGGCGCAAGGCCGGATGCGCGCGCCGGAAGCTGAGGAACCGGCGCAGTTCGTTAAGCGGCGAGCCGGCATCAGCTTCCTGCCGATCGACGGCGAGTGCGGCATGGCGCGGATCGACCGGAAGCCAGGGCGCATGGGTCGAGAAGCCGGCATGCGGGGCGGTCGCGCGCCATGGCATCGGGGTGCGGGCGCCGTCGCGTCCGAGCGTCTCCGGCCAGTTGGCGATCGCTTCCGGGTCGCGCAGGGCCTCAAAGGGCACATCCGCCTGCGGCAGTCCCAGTTCCTGTCCCTGATAGAGGAAGATGGTGCCTTTCAGGGCGCACAGCAGGACATTGAGCGCGGTCGCGAAGCGGGGATCGGCCTCTTCCTTCGCATCGCGGGCCCAGCGGCTGACGACGCGCGGCGCATCGTGATTGCTGAAGGCCCATGACGGCCAGGCGTCCGGCACCCGCTGCCAGGGCGCGAAGGCATCGTCGAGAATGCGGGCATCGATCCGCGGGCTTTCCAGGAAGACGAAGCTGTAGGCGGTGTGGAAGCGATCGCGTCCGCGCACATGGGCGATCACCTCGTCAACCGAATCGTGATCGCCGATCTCGGCCACCGTACAACGTTCAGGCCAGCGATCGACGGCTTCGCGGATGCGGGCGATGAAGGCGAAGGCTTCCGGCTGCGAGCGGTTGTAGAGATGCTGCTGAAAGTCATAGGGGCGCCGGCGGTGGCCGTTCGGCGCCGGCGGATTGTCGCGCAGCGCCGGATCGTGCATGTAGAAGTTCGCGGCATCCATGCGAAAGCCGTCCACCCCGCGCTCGAGCCAGAAGCGCGCGACGTCGAGCAGCGCATCCTGCACCGCCGGCTGATGCAGATTCAGGTCCGGCTGTGAAGAAAGAAAATTGTGCAGATAATACTGCTGGCGGCGCGCATCCCACGTCCAGGCCGGGCCGATGAAGATCGACTGCCAGTTGTTTGGCGGCGTGCCGTCCGGCTTCGGGTCGGCCCAGACGTACCAGTCGGCCTTCGGGTTGTCGCGGCTCATCCGGCTCTCGCGAAACCAGGGGTGCTGATTGGAAGTGTGGGAATAGACCTGATCGATGATCAGCTTCATGCCGCGTGCATGAACGGCATCGGTCAGGCGATCGAAGTCTTCCAGAGTGCCGAAGATCGGATCGACGTCGCACATGTCGGCGACGTCATAGCCGCCGTCATGCATCGGCGAGACGAAGAAGGGCGAGAGCCAGACCGCATCGACGCCAAGCGATGCGACATGATCGAGATGTGCCTCGATCCCCGCCAGATCCCCGATGCCGTCGCCATTGGTATCGGCGAAGCTGCGCGGATAGATCTGGTAGATGACCGCTCCCTGCCACCAGGCCTGCACCGTTCCATTCTCCCCGGTTGAAGATCGATCCTGAAATGCCTGCACGCTTGTTCGCCGTCTCCCCGGATGGCGATCCGCGCGTGGCTATTTTTTGCATCAGGTTTGCAATAATGCAACAGAATTTTGCATCATGAAAGACTCTATCGGCCTTCGCATTTCATCTGGTAGGGAACGATCCGGCCTCTCTCAGATGCATTCAACACAGCAATATATCAATGAACATAATAAGATAAGGCGCATTATAACGGAACGAAGGATCGCCATGGGGCGAGCTTTTCATGAAAGAGTACAGATGTCTTGCAATTTGCATCCATCCTGTCATATTCTTGCAAAGTGCTGGTCCGACCTGCACGGGCATCGACCACCCGGTCGATGCGGGCATGCGTCCGCGCTTGAGGGTCCTGAAGATCCGATGGGCAAGGGGGGGAGTGTTCCGCACCCTGTCCTTTGAGCGCAAGAAGGCGGCCCGAACCGGATACTGAAGACCGCCGCCCCGTCTTGAGGCGGGGCAAGGTGGCTTCCGGTCCCCGATCTTGCGTCGGGATGCGGACCCGCAGGGTCGAGGAAACGCGCATTTTCGGAGGAGAGATCATCATGACGCGCCCAGCCGTTCGTCACATTCTGCTCAGTTGCGTCTCGGGCATTGCCCTTCTGTCGCTGGTCGATGCACCGGCGGCAAATGCCGGAGACGAACCGGCCGGCGATCAGCCGATCGTCGGTATCCCGCTGGTCGGCATCGCCGCGGCGCCACAGGCCGCCGGTGACGAGCAGGACAAGGACAAGAACAGGAAGAAGAGCGAAGCCGCCAAGGCGCAAGAGGAGGTCGAGGAAATCGTCGTTCGCGGTTTCCGACCGA
Organism: Alphaproteobacteria bacterium; assembly: GCA_003695555.1. GTDB lineage: Bacteria > Pseudomonadota > Alphaproteobacteria > Sphingomonadales > Rhodothalassiaceae > J084. The sequence goes on along the minus strand of RFIU01000021.1, from coordinate 7,194 downwards.
GCATCGAGCGGGCCATCGAACTGAAGCGGTCATCGACCTCGATCGTCGAGGCGGTCTCGGCCGAGGACATCGGCAAGCTGCCCGACGTGTCGATCGGCGAGACGCTCGCCCGACTGCCGGGTCTGACCGCCCAGCGTCTGGAAGGGCGTGCACAGGTGATCAGCGTGCGCGGCCTCGGCCCCGATTTCAGCACCGCCCTGCTCAATGGACGGGAACAGGTGACGACGAGCGACAATCGCGGTGTCGAGTTCGACCAGTATCCGGCCGAACTGCTTGGTGGTGTCGTCGTCTACAAGACGCCGGATGCGACGCTGATCGGCCAGGGGCTCGCGGGCACCGTCGATCTGCGAACGATCCGCCCGCTCGAGCATGGCCGGCGGAGCTTCACGGCCAACGCCCGCGCTGAATTCAACGAGGACGGTTCGCTCAATCCGGATGCTTCCTCGCTCGGCTATCGGGCCAGCGCGACCTATATTGACCAGTTCCTGGATGACACCCTGGGCATCACGCTGGGTGTTGCCGCCCAATCGACGCCGACCCAGATCGAACAGTTCAACTCCTGGGGCTATCCGACGCTTTCTGATGGCAATGCGATCATCGGCGGCTCCAAGCCCTTCGTGAAGTCGGACGATCTCGACCGCATCGGCGTGCTCGGCACGATCGAATACCAGCCGTCCGAGACGCTGCACACGATTCTCGACATCTCCTATTCGCATTTTGATGAGACCCAGATTCTGCGCGGCATCGAATTCCCGCTGTTCTGGTCTTCCGCGACCCTTCGGCCCGGATATACGGCGGAAAACGGCCTGGTCACTTCCGGCGTCTTCGATGGCGTCAAGGGCGTGATGCGCAACGACCGCAACGACCGCAATGCCGATCTCTTCAACATTGGCTGGAACCTGCGTTACGACGTCAACGACGTCTGGTCGGTGGTGACCGACATCAGCTATTCGCGCGCCGACCGCAAGGACCGGCTTCTCGAATCCTACAGCGGTACCGGCCCGGCGGGCGTCGGCGCGACCGATTCGCTCGGCTTCGCGCAGCAGAAGAACGGCGTCTTCGCCTTTACGCCCTCGCTCGACTACTCGGATACCTCGCTCTTCGTGCTGACCGACCCCCAAGGGTGGGGCGGGGGTGCCAAGCCCAATCCGCTCACCCAGGCGGGTTTCATCAATGCGCCGAAGACCAATGACGAGCTGACCCATCTGCGCTTTTCGACGGAGCGGGCGCTTGACAGCAATGTCTTCGACAATCTCACGGTCGGCGTCGATCTCTCGCGGCGTGACAAGGATCGCAAGATCGCACAGAATTTCCTGACGCTGGGCGGCGCGACCTCGCTGCCGATTCCGGAAGCGGCGCTGCTGAAGAAGACGACGGGGCTAAAGTTCCTCGGCATTCCCTCCCAGGTCACCTATGACCCGCTCTATCTGCTCGACAATGTCTATACGCAGGTGCCGATCCAGCTCTCCTCCTTCAATGTACCGCAGGACTGGTCGGTGCGCGAGGACATACTGGTCGCCTATACCAAGCTCGACATCGACGCGATGTGGGGCGACGTCGAAGTGGTCGGCAACGCCGGTGTTCAGGCGGTCTATACCGACCAGAGCTCCCAGGGCTTTCGCGTGCGCGGTGCCGAGGTGGGCGCGGGAACAGCGGAAGGCGGCTTCGAGCCGGTGCGCGACGGCGACAAGTACTGGAAGTTCCTGCCGAGCCTCAATCTCATCTTCCGGTTCGATGAAGACACACAGGTCCGTTTCGGCGCTTCCCGCACGCTGGCGCGCGCGCGGATGGATCAGCTTAACGCCTCGCTGGCGCTCAATGCGAACATCACCCGGCTGACATCTACCGATCCCAACCAGTCCTTCTTCAGCGCCGGTGGCGGCAATCCGCGTCTGCGGCCGACGATCTCGAACCAGGTGGACCTGTCCTTCGAGCGCTATTTCGCCGAGGGAGCCGGCTATTTCTCGCTCGCGGTCTTCTACAAGGATCTGCAGGACTTCATCAATCCCAACGATGCCTTCCTGTTCGACTTCTCGGCCTTCATCGACGATTTCCTGAGTGCCGAGCAGAAGGCGATGCTCGGCACGCCGCTCGGCATCGTCTCGGGGCCGACCAACAACGGCAAGGGCAACATCAAGGGGCTTGAAGCGACTCTGACCCTTCCCTTCGAGGTGCTTTCCGACACGCTCGACGGCTTCGGCGTGATCCTGAGCGGCGCCTATACCGACAGCAAGGTGCTGCTCGGCGACAATCCCGATCCGATCACCGTTCCGGGTCTGTCGAAGTGGGTGGCGAACTCGACCGTCTATTATGAAAAGCACGGCTTCCAGGCCCGCATCAGCCACCGTTTCCGGACCAAGTTCCTCGGTGAGGTCTCGGGCATCAGTGCGACCCGTATTCTGCGCACGGTGAAGTCGGAATCGGTGATCGACGCCCAGCTCTCCTACACCTTCGAGACGGGACCACTCGAAGGCCTGACGATCCTCGCGCAGGCGAACAACCTGACCGACGAGCCCTTCGTCACCTTCCAGGAGCCGGATGCGCGACTGGTCATCGACCATCAGAGCTTCGGGCGCACCTATCTGCTCGGTGCATCCTTCAGCTTCTAACGCACGGCCGCATCGTGCGAGAATGCCCCTGCCGCCCCCTGGTCGGCAGGGGCATTCCTTTTTCGCGGGATCGGCCGGCGGTGCAGACGAGGAGGAGCAAAACATGATGGCGGAACAGGTGGAGAATATGAAAGCGGGCGCCGACTCCGGTCGCATGCGCGATATCGTCATCCTCGGCGGCGGTACCGCCGGCTGGATGGCGGCCGCGGTGCTGGCCCGCGGGCTGGGCAATGCCGTGCGTATCACCCTCGTCGAATCGGCGGCGATCGGCACCGTCGGGGTCGGCGAGGCGACGATCCCGCAGATCCAGCACCTCAACCGTTTCCTCGGTCTCGACGAGGGGGAATTCCTGAAGGCGAGCGAAGGCACCATCAAGCTCGGGATCCGCTTCGAGGGTTGGTGGCGCGCCGATGCCGGCTACATCCACGCCTTTTCCGATATCGGCGTGGCCGCCGGCCTGATTGGATTTCATCATTACTGGCTGCGTGCCAGGAAAGAGCTCGGGCCCGAGACGGCAGGCGATCTTTGGGACCATTCCCTTAATGCCGTAGCGGCCGCACGCGCGCGTTTCGCGCCGATGGATCGGGTCGGCGAGACCCCCGTTCCCGGTACCCGCCATGCCTATCACTTCGATGCCTCGCTCTATGCCCGCCTGTTGCGTTCGCATGCCGAGTCGATGGAGGTTCGCCGGATCGAAGGGCGCGTCGTCGCCGTTGAACGGGTGGCGGAAAGCGGCGAGATCGCCGCTCTCCTGCTTGATGACGAACGGCGGGTTGCCGGCGATTTTTTCATCGACTGTTCGGGTTTCCGCGCGCTGCTGATCGAAAGCGAGATGCAGGCCGGGTTCGAGGACTGGTCGCACTGGCTGCCCTGCGATCGTGCGGTTGCGGTCGGCTGCGCGCCGGTGCGGCCTTATCCCCCCTTCACGCAGGCCTTTGCGCGGCCGGCCGGCTGGCAGTGGCGGATCCCGCTGCGCCATCGCACCGGTAACGGCCATGTCTATGCGAGCGCGCTGATCGATGATGACGAGGCGACGCGCACGCTGCTCGACCATCTCGATGGCGCACCGGTCGGCGAGCCACGAGTGATCCGCTTTCGGGCCGGCAGGCGGCGGGCGGCCTGGGTCGGAAACTGTCTGGCGCTCGGGCTGGCGGGTGGCTTTCTCGAACCGCTGGAATCGACGAGCATTCACCTCGTGCAGTCGGGGCTGCAACGCTTTCTCGAAATGTGGCCGGCACGCCCCGCTTCGCCGGCGCTGGTGGCCGAATACAATCACCGAACCGCCAAGGAGTGGGAGGCGATCCGCGACTTCTTGATCCTGCACTATCATCGGAACGCGCGCACGGATGGCGAGCTGTGGCGTGCCTGCCGAGAGATGACGATTCCCGACCGCCTCGCGCAACGACTGGCGCTGTTTGCGGAAAGTGCCCGGATCTATCCCGAACCGGACGAGCTGTTCACTGAAATGGCCTGGTTGCAGGTGATGATCGGCCAGGGGCTGTATCCGAACGATCATCATCCCATCGCCGATCTGATGCCGGCCGATGAACTCGCCGACTTTCTTGCCCGGATCCGCGAGATCATCGCCCGCGCCGTTTCCGCAATGCCGAGCCACGACGAATTTCTCGCCCGGATCAGTTGATGGTGATCCGTGATCGGCCGGCAGGGCCGGGTGAGCAAAGTGCTGGCGCGGTCTTCAGATTTCCCAGGCCCAAGAGCGCCCGGCCTCGTCACGCAGCCAGTCAATGAAGCCGCGGACATTGGCACGTTCGAGGTGCACGTGCGGGCAGACGATGTAGTAGGCGAATTCCACCGGCCGGCTTTCCCGGAACGGGCGAACCAGCCGCCCGGCGCGAAGGTCGGCCTCTGCCAGCACCCGCTTGGCAAGCGCCACCCCGCGACCGGCGGCGGCTGCCTCGATGGCGAGCGCCGTCTGATTGAAGTGGATGGCGGGCTGTCCCTCCTCGAATCCGACGCCTGCCGCCTTCAGCCACATCGCCCAGGTCGGGCAGGATTCGTCCTCCAAGGCACTGTCGTCATGGATCAGCGTCACATGCTTCAGATCCGCAGGGCTGTGGATCGGATGATCGCCTTCAAGCAGCGCCGGTGCGCAGACCGGAAAGACCTCCTCGCGCATCAGCTCCTCGACATGCAGGCCCGGATAGTCGCCCGAGCCGTAGCGGATCGCGAGATCAACCTCTTCGCGGCGAAAGTCGGTGAGCTGATGGGTGGCGATCACCCGCACCACCTGTTCAGGCGCCCGTTCGGCATAGCGGCCGAGCCGCGGAACCAGCCATTTTGCGGCGAGCGAGGGAGCGACCGAGACGGTCAGTCTTCCCTCCTCGTCTTCCGCCTGAAGCAGGGCGCAGGCCTCCTCGATCGCATCGAAACCCTCGCGCAGATGTTCGAGGGCGGCGGCCGCCGCCTCGGTCAGCAGGATCGAGCGGCTGGTGCGCCGGAACAACGGGACACCGAGATACTCCTCGAGCGAACGAATCTGCTGACTGACCGCCGCAGGCGTCACCGAGAGTTCCTCGGCGGCCCGCTTGAACGAGAGGTGGCGCGCCGCCGCCTCGAAGGCGCGCAGCGCATTGAGCGGAAGTTGCGAACGCTTCAGGCGGCGTCCCGATGAACGCGTCCGCACGGTTCGTGATGGATTCTCTGTCATGAGCCTCAATGAGGGCTCAAGGCCCGCTACTGTCAAGCCCGGCGCGACGTGCCGCCTCGCGGACCCCGAGATGAATCCCGCATTCGGTCTTGGCCTGCCCGCGCCAGCGCCCGGCGCGCGGGGCTTCCCGTTCGTCAGGGGCGACACGATCGGTGCAGGGCATGCAGCCGATCGAGCGAAAGCCGTCGGCTTCCAGCGGGTGGCGCAGCAGTTCGTGGCGGGCGAAATAACGGGCGATGTCGGCGCGTGACCAGTCGGCGAGCGGGTTGAACTTGACCCGGCCGTCCACCGCCTCGACCTTCGCCAGCCGGGTGCGCTCGCCACCCTGATAGCGCTTGCGGCCCGAGATCCACGCCCGCCAGGGGCTGAGGGCGCGCTCGAGCGGGACCACCTTGCGCACGAAGCAGCAGCGGTCGGGGTCGTCGCGCCAGAGCACGCCCGAGGGATCGTGCCGGTCGACTTCTTCCGGCTCCGGGCCGACTATCCGCAAATCGGTGAGTCCGAGCAGGCGCACCAGCCGATCGCGATAGCGCAGCGTCTCGCCGAACAGCTTGCCGGTATCGACGAAGAGCACCGGCAGATCGGGGGCAATGCGTGAGACCATATGCAGCAGCACCGCCGATTCCGCGCCGAAGGACGAGACGAGGGCAATGCGGCCCGCGAAGACCTCGTCGATTGCCTCTTCAAGGATCCGTTCGGCCGGTGCATCGCGAAAGCGGTCCTCGAGCACCTGCGCCCATGGACCGGAGAGATCGGGGTCGAGATAGCTCATCACGCTTCCTCCCGTTCGCCGCGGCGCGAGCGTCGGTGGCGCAGTTCCAGCACCGTGGGGCGCGCATCCGCGGCGAACTGAAGCCAGACCTGCGGCGTCTTCAGTGCCTCGCACCAGTGCCCGGCGCGATCCGGATCGGCCAGCAGCACGGCATCCGCACCGACCCGCCTCAAGAAATCCGCCATTTGCGGAATCACCGGCCCACTCACAACGATTTCGGATCCGTAACGATAGTGCCGGCGCAGATGACGGACGAGGCTTGCGACCCGCCCATCCTTGAAATCGCGGGCGACGATCTCGATGCAGATCGCGCGCTCGACGAAGCCGGCGACGTCCTCGTCCAAGGCATCCGCGCCGATCCGCAGGACCAGCGGACCGTCCCCTTCGACCGGCAGCGGTGCGCGGCCTTCGGCGAGGTCCACCACCGTCGCGCCCGGCCGCCATTCGGCGAGCGCACCCGTCTTCAGATCAAGCCGGTGCATAGAGCGCCTCCTTGAAGGGGGAAAGCCCGATCCGGGCGAAGGTTTCGCTGAACTCCTCATCTGCGTGCCGCTCGGCGAGCCAGGTGTCGATCGCGGTCTCGACCGCCCGGACGATGCCGTCCTCATCAAAGCCGGGCCCGGTGATCCGGGCGATGGCGGCCGCATCGTCGGCACGTCCGCCGAGCAGCAGCTGATAGCGTTCCTCGCCCTTGCGATCGACGCCGAGGATGCCGATGTCGGCGACATGATGATGGGCACAGGCATTGATGCAGCCCGATATCCGGATCGCCAGGCGACCGATCGTCTCTTCGTCGCCGCGCGCGGCAAGGCGTTCGGAAATCCGTTGAGCAACGGGGATCGATCGGGCATTGGCCAGCACGCAATAGTCCATTCCCGGGCAGGCGATGATGTCGGTTCCGAGCCCGACATTCGCATGATCGAGGCCAAGCGCCTTGAGCGAGCGCCAGACTGCGGGCAGGGCGGCGGCCGGGACATGGGGGAGCACCAGATTCTGCTGATAGGTGGCGCGGATCTCGCCCTCGCTCCAGCGTTCTGCCAGGCGGGCGATGCCGTCCATCTGATCGGCAGAAATATCGCCGGGAATGCCGCCGGGCGGCTTCAGGGACACCGTGACGATTCGATAGCCCGCCTGTCGGTGGCGGG
>RFIU01000230.1 GCA_003695555.1 Alphaproteobacteria bacterium | reverse complement strand
GCGTGAACAGTGCGCCGATCAGGCCGAGGCGGCGGGCCCTGCGGGCGCGCACCGGATCAAGCCGGCCGGACATGACGGAAATGAAGACGAGATTGTCGATGCCGAGAATGATCTCGAGCACGGCGAGCGTCAGGATGCTCAACCAGATGTCCGGATCCGTCAGCCACGCCATGCGATTGCTCCGTCTGCCGTTTCGGCCTTCCCGATGACACGGCCGCCCGGCTTTGGCAAGATGACGAGCGACCAGCTTTGCCGGGGAGAAAGTGCAGTGACCGCATCCGCATCCGACGAGCCCATCGCCGAAGACCGACGCAAGCACGATCCACGGCCGGATCTCGTCATCCGCCCGGCGCGCGGGAAGTACGACATGGAAACAGCGCGGACGCTCATCCGCTGCTATCTCGAGGAGCGCCGCATCGACCTGTGCTTTCAGGGTATTGAGGAGGAGCTCGCCGGTCTGCCTGGCGCCTATGGACCGCCGAGGGGGGCATTGTTCATCGCCGAGAGAAGAGCCGTGGATGATGCCGACAAGCCGCATCCGGTCGGTATCGTCGCCCTGCGCGCGCTGCCCTCAATCGGGCCCGGCGTGTGCGAGATGAAGCGGCTCTATGTCGCGCCAGCGGCACGGGGTACCGGGCTCGGCCGGCGTCTCGTCGAGACGATCATCGAAGCGGCGCGAAGGTGCGGCTACCGGACGATGAAGCTCGACACCCTTGCCCGCCTGAAGGCGGCGAATGCTCTTTATGCAAGGTGCGGCTTTCGCCCCTGCCCGCGCTACAATGACAATCCCTATCCCGACGTTCTCTATTTTGCGCGGGATCTCTAGGCGATGGCAGGCGATATTCCCCATGCGCCGGCGAACAGGGGCGCCGGGCATCTGCCGATCCGCGCCCTCCCGCCCATTTCTGCCGGATGCGCCTATCCCTTTGAGGCGGACTTTCCGGCGGAAGCGGATTCGGGCATTTCCTCGATGCGCTTGGCGATCTTCTGGTACCTATTGCGGGCGCCAGCGCTGAAGGCCCAGCGGGCGAGGACATTGAGCTGATCGAGCGCCCCCTGCCGATCGCCATTGTGGGCGCGAAGGATCGCTTCGACGATGGCTCCGCGCGGGAAGTCGGGCAGGCGGTCGCGAACGATACCGATGCTCGCCATTGCCTGACGATCCGGCCGTTCATCGGTGAAGGCGAAAGACAGCGCATAAAGATAATGCGGACGCGGATCGGTCGGGTCGGCCCGCATGCCCTGTTTGAGTTGGCGCCGCAAGACGGCAAGCCTTTCCGGATCCTTCGGCTGCGTTGCCTTGGCAAAACCGGCCTTGTCCCCGAAGATGGCCGTGAGTTCGCGAAGCCCCTTCAGATAGGCCGCAATGGCGGGACTGCCACCGGCCTTTGAAAAGGCGGCGATCCACTTGTCCGCCTCCTTTGCGTGGGCCTTGGCATCGTCATCGTCGTCTTCCTCGGCAATGGCGATGCGGGCGAGATAATAGGCCATGTCCTTCGGTCGGACGCCGGCCTCATAGAGAGCGATGATCCGATCCCGGTTGTCCTTTCCGCTATCCGAATAGTCGCCGGCAACCAGCATCCCTTCGATATTCTGAAACCCGCTCTCTTCATCGGAAAGCTTGCGCTCCTTGATCTTTACCTTCGGCAGGTCGGTGATCCGCATGCCGAGTGTCGGCAGCTTCATGCTCCAGAAATATTTGCGCACGTCCTTCTGGAGGCCCTTGTAATCGGTCAGGAAGGCCTGCTTGAAGGCATCCTCGTCGCGGACGTCGGGGCGGTTCATCAGCGAAAGATAGGTCTGGATCTGCTTGCGGCGCTCAGGGTGGGTCATCAGATAATGGGCGGTGATCCATCCTTCGGCATACTGGAGGGATATCGCCGGCCGCGCCCGACGAGGGTCGCGCATGCTGACCCGGTGCTGACGCATGTACTGCCCCTTCGACTCCATCAGATCGCGAAAGGGCACCCAGTCGAAGTCCCTCAGGACCGCTGCACGCCCGATCGGGCCGCCGATGACCACCAGCCCCTTGTCCTTGAATTTCATGGTGCTGAGGAATTCGGCCATCCCTTCATCGTACCAGCGCGGATACTGGATGGGGCTGAACTGATGGATGATGTGGTGGGTGTATTCGTGAAGGATGACCTGTCGCCCGTCGAGTTCCAACGGTCTTTCCGCCGGTTCGATCGACATCATCGCATAAGGGCCGTCAAGACCCATGTTGTAGAAGCCGCCCGTTCCATAGGCCTTGGTCGCCCGAATGTATTCGCGGGTCGTCTTCCAGGCCCAGATGCGCAGTGGCGGCGTCTCATCATTGGAGAAATCAATATTGGTGATACGGCCGACGACGTGCCGATACCATTCGAGATCACGAACAAGCAGTCGGGCTGCTTTCGGCTTGGCATCGGAGCGGACGATGAAATGCGCACTGCGATATTCGCGCCAGCCACTTTCCGCAGCCGCTGCCGAGATCATCGGCATGAGAGTAAGAAGACAGATGAGCAGCTTTCCTGTCGCAAACCGCCATGAGGAACGATGGGCGTGGATGGTCATCCTCTCCCCCCTTCATGATTTCTGAGCAATACCCCATTCCGGCACCCCTGACGCCGGGCTGGTCACGAAGTCGAGACTTTCCCCGAACTAGCAGATGTCATCCATCGGCACCGTGCAATGCTCCACGCAAGGAGCGGGTATGGTAGATACGCGCCTTTCCTTGTCCGGTGTCTGGTAGTGAATTCTGGGAATTCATGACGCTGTGCCCGTTGCGGGCCAGGCAGCAAAAGCGGGAAGCGCCGGCGTCAGGCGCGCCGCAAAGCCATTGCGGGCCGCACCAGCGGGTGCGCTGGTGCGAAGCAGGCAGCGGCCGCTTCCCGGCGGATCGATCCGCGGGTGGCGGTCAAGCCAGGATTCGAGTGCCGTCGCGACGAGATCGGGCTGGGTCAGGATGGTGATGTCATCCGGCAGGACGTGTCGGAAGACCGGTTCGATCAGCGGATAGTGGGTGCAGGCAAGCGCCGCGCGGGTGATCCGCAAATTCTTCGCCGACGCCTGTTCGGCCGCTCTCTGCCACGCGGCCCCGATGAGGCCGACGAGTTCATCTTCCGGTGCGTGCCCCTCGATCGCCTCGGCGAGGCCGGGGCAGGCCTGCTCGATCACCGGCAGGGCGGGGTCGTGGCGGGCGATCTCGCGGCTGAAGGCGTGCGATGCGATCGTCGTCGGGGTTGCGAAGATGACGATCGCACGATCCGGCTCGCCATCGCCGATGCGCTGGCGATCCGGTGGATGTTGCGAATCTTCCCGCGGCCGCCAGGTCTCGCCGGTCAATGCCTCCACCAGGGGCACATGAACGCCCAGAATGCGTCGCTCGGGCCAGGCCCGGGGCAGCCATTCACGCTGCAGGCGACGCAATGCGACGGCGGCGGCGGTATTGCAGGCAAGAATGACGAGGCTGCAACCGGCCGTAAACAGCCGATTGCAGGCGGTGCGGGTCAGTTCGTCGATCTCGGCCGGCGCCCGGCTGCCGTAGGGCGCATGGGCATGATCGCCATAATAGAGGAAATCGCGTGTCGGCATGCGCTCTCGCAGAGCGGCAAGAACGCTCAGGCCTCCCGATCCCGAATCGAACACCCCGATCATCGCGCCCGCACCGCCTTCACCATTCGCCGTCCTTCGGTCCCGTTCACCTTCTCGCACCGGCTCGCGGCGGAAATAAGGACGTGCCGTGACGGTACGGTCAAGACCCAGACGTGTCGGGCGAATCCCGCATTCCCTCGCCGGCGCGCATGCTGGTGGTGTCGATGTCGTACTGCAGGATCTTGCGATAGAGTGTCGAGCGGCCGATGCCCAGAAGCCTGGCCGTCTCGCTCATGCAGCCCTCGGTAAGGGCGAGAGCGCGGGCGATGATCTCTCGCTCCAGATCGCGCAGATTGCGCACCCGTCCGTCGCCGCCGATCAGCGAGATCGTGGTGGTCCCGAACGTGCCGGAAGCGGCACCGACATCGTCGGACGCCAAAGCCGGATCCGATGGCAGGGCCGGGGTGGTGCCGTCGTCGCGAAGCAGTTCGGGAAAGTCGCGAGGGGTCAGCTCCTCACCTTCGCTGAGCACCACGGCGCGAAACAGCAGATTGTGAAGCTGTCGGACATTGCCCGGCCAGTCATGAGCCTGGAGCAGTCGCAGCGTCTCATCGTCAAGCCGCTTGCGCGCGAGACCTTCGCGCCGGGCAAGCGTGTCGAGGATCGCCTCGGCGATGGGAGCGATGTCCTCACGCCGCGCACGCAGCGGCGGCAGACGCAGCGGAAAGACCGCCAGCCGGTAATAGAGATCTTGGCGGAAGATCCCCTCGGCGACCAGCGCATCGAGCGAACGGTTGGTTGCCGAGATCAATCGGATATCGACCTTGACCGGCTGGCGAGCGCCGATCGGATCGACCTCGCCTTCCTGCAGGGCACGCAGCAATTTGACCTGTGCGGCGGCCGGCAGTTCCCCGACCTCGTCGAGGAAAAGCGTGCCGCCGGATGCCTCCTGGAATTTGCCGGCGCGGGCCGTGCGGGCATCGGTAAAGGCGCCCTTCTCGTGGCCGAAGAGGACGGCCTCGACGAGATTTTCAGGGATGGCACCGCAATTGACGACGACGAACGGGCCATCGGCTCTGGCGCTGGTTTCATGGATGGCGCGCGCGAAGAGTTCCTTGCCGACCCCGGATTCCCCTTCGATCAGCACCGGAATGGAGCTGGACGCCGCCTTGCGGGCAAGTCGTCGCATCGCCTCGATCGGGGCGCTGGCACCGATGATGCGGGCAAAGCCGCGCGGCGGGTCACCCACCGGTCCGGTGCCGGT
>RFIU01000229.1 GCA_003695555.1 Alphaproteobacteria bacterium | reverse complement strand
CCGCCCCCGCCACCGGCGGCGCCGGCCAACACCCTCCAGGCGATCGCAACCGGCCCGGCGGAAGTGCTGCTCGGCGAAAGCGCCCTGCTCAATGGTTGCGACACCCTATTCAACGGCCAAAGCCTGGCGGCCGCCTTCGGTGGTGCATGCGAAGCGGGCACGCTGACCGGCTTTACGGCCGAATGGTTCTTCAACGGGCAGCTTCTGGGATCCGGTTTCCTGTTCTCGATGGCGACCGGGCCGGGAACGCCCTTCGACGTGCCCGGTCTTTACGAGATCACGCTGCTCGTCACCTTCTTCGGAGATGGGACGACGCCGATCCTGACTTCGGTAACGACGATACTGATCCGGGTGGTCGCCCAAGCGCCGGTACCTGAACCGGGGCAGCTGCTGATCCTGCTGGCGGGCCTGCTCGGCGTCCTTCTGTGGTGGCGGCGACAACGCTAGGTGTCACCCATGAAAGATTCGACCCTCTGGAGCTCAGGCGGCCTGCGCTTGCCCGTCTGAAACGGTGCAAGCCGGCAAAAGCTCGCCATTTTCTCCGTTCGCGTCCACCAAGGATCGCGAGGACCGGAATTCATCCAGCAGACGACGTGCGTATGTCAGGCAGGTGCCGCATCGCGGCTGTCGCTCAAGCCGACGGAATACCCTCTTCACCGAAGCCTCATGGGCAAGGTCGGCGGCGGCCGAACGGAATTCGGCCTCTCGGATCGCATTGCAGACGCACACATACATGGATTCATGCCCTTTCAAAGAGAGGTCGAATTCCAAACCAGCATGTCCGCTATCGAAACGCCCCGCGTCGCCATCGCGCCTAGCGTTCCACGCTATCCCATGGCACCTAGGGAATTCGCACCCAGGGAATTCTTGCGAATGCCTCTCAGTCGCTGTCATCAGACATGGACTTTATGCGAATGATTGTCAAGTGCGAAAGTGGCTTGCAAACCGTGCTGGCAAGAGGGAATGGTTTTTTCCGTCAAAGGTCCGGCCACCGACCGATGAAGGAAGAATGCGTCCACGCCACTCACCTTGCGTTAGCAACAGCCCGCCCCCATAATCTACAGTGATGGAGCCGAGGAATCGGCCGGGGGCAGAATACCTTGTTCCGTTCCTCGAAGAGCGGCGGGAAGAGACGGGCCCGCATGCCGCTTTCGAGACGGAAGGCCTGGCGCGAAGGAGGGGGACGATGTGGCTCGACCTGCTTCTCAAACGAGCCGTCACCAGCGGTGATCTGGAAGTCACCGACTGGCATGGGCGGCATTATCATTATGGCGATGGTACGCCGCCGCATGTCGCCATTCGCATCCGCGATGCGGCGAGCGACCGGCGCATCTGTCTCAATCCCCATCTCGCCCTCGGCGAAACCTATATGGACGGTGGCCTCATCGTCGAAGATGGCGAGATCGCCGACCTGCTCGAGATCGTCGGCCGCTCATACGGCACCGGCTTTTCGCCCGACCCCTGGTATGTGCGTGCCAATCGGCGGTTGCGCTATGGTCTGCGTCGTCTCCAGCAGTGGAACGTGCTGCCGCGCGCCATGCGCAACGTCCGCCACCACTATGATCTCTCCGGCGACCTCTATGACCTCTTCCTCGATTCCGACCGCCAGTATTCCTGCGCCTATTTCCTGAACGAGAACGACAGCCTCGAACGCGCGCAGGAACAGAAGAAACGCCACATCGCCGCCAAGCTGCTGATCGAGCCGGGCATGCGCGTCCTCGACATCGGCTGCGGCTGGGGCGGCATGGCGATCTATCTGGCAAAGAAGTGCGGTGCACGGGTCACCGGCATTACGCTGTCGCGCGAACAGGCGAAGTATGCCGCCGAGCGGGTCCGGCGCGAAGGGCTCGCCGATCGGATCGACATCCGCATCGAGGATTATCGCCGTAGCGAGGGACGCTTCGACCGGATTGTTTCGGTCGGAATGTTCGAGCATGTCGGCGTCGGTTTCTATCCGACCTTCTTCCGGCGCATGCGCGAACTGCTGACGGACCGCGGGGTGGCCCTGCTGCACACGATCGCCCGCGCCGACGGGCCCGGCGTCACCAATCCGTTCATCGCCAAGTATATCTTCCCGGGCGGTTACATACCGGCCGTCTCCGAATTCCAGCCGGCGATCGAGCGCAATGCCTTCTATCTGACCGATCTCGAGATCTGGCGCCTGCACTATGCCGATACGCTCAAGCACTGGCGGCTGCGCTTCAAGGCGGCCTGGGAGCGGGCGGCGTCGCTCTATGACGAGCGCTTCTGCCGGATGTGGGAATTCTATCTCGCCGGCTCCGAAATGGCCTTCCGCCACGGTGGCCACGTCGTCGCGCAGGCGCAGATGAGCCCGGATCAGACCGCCGTGCCGCTGACCCGAGACTATATCGGCGAGTTCGAGCGCGCCCACCCGATCGAGGCGAACTGAACCCGGCCGTCTTCGGGCAGCTCTCCTTCTTCCCACCGGCCAGTAAGGCGGCGCGCCGCAAGCTCCCTCCCCGATCCGTCGGGTGGCACCCCCTTGTGCGGCCGGCGTCGCGCCACGCATCATGCGCTTAGGTCCGCCAGCAGGAAGGGAGTAGAGGAATGGCCGAAAACGAAGATCCGACGCGCCGGGATGCGCTCCACACCGCAGCCGGCGCTGCCGGGGCCGTCGCCTTGGCCACCGCGGCCCCGATCGCGGCGATGGCATCTTCCGGGGGCACCCCCGATCTCTCGGCTGGCGCACGCGATTATCTCAAGCATGATGCGACCGGTCTTGCCGCGATCGTCCGTCGCCGCGAGGCGACCCCGGAAGAGCTGCTCGCAGCCGCCATCGAGATCGCCGAGCGCGTCAATCCCGCGATCAATGCCTTGAGCCAGCAGTTCGAGGAACGGGCGCACAAGGCGACAGAAACCGGTCTGCCGCCGGGTCCGCTGCATGGGGTTCCCTATCTGCTCAAGGATCTCGCCCTGATGATGGGCGGCACGGTCACCACCCAGGGCAGTCGCTATTTCCGTGACTTCACGGCACCGGCCGACGATACCTTCGTTGCGCGCCTGAAGGCTGCCGGTCTCAACATCTTCGGCAAGACGACGACGCCCGAATTCGGCCTTACCGTCACCACCGAGTCGGCGCTGACCGGAATCACCCGCAATCCCTGGAACCTCGAACGCTCCTCGGGCGGCTCGTCGGGTGGCGCGGCGGCAGCGGTGGCGGCCGGCATCGTTCCGGCAGCACAGGGGTCGGACGGGGGCGGCTCGATCCGCATCCCCGCCGCCTGCTGTGGGTTGTTCGGTCTGAAACCTTCTCGCGGACGCACGCCGGTCGGCCCGTTCCGCGGTGAAGGATGGGCGGGGCTGTCGGTGGTTCATGCGCTGACCCGCAGCGTACGCGACAGCGCCCTGCTGCTTGATCTCGTTTCCGCTCCCGAACCCGGTGCGCGGCTTGCCGCACCGCCACCGCCACGCTCCTATGTCGAGGCGGCCGGACGCGATCCCGAACGTCCCTTGCGCATCGCCCTGCTGGCGGCCCATCCACTCGGCGGCGAGCTGCATCCCGACTGCCACGCCGCGGTCGAGGAGGCAGCGAAGCTGTGCACCGAGCTTGGCCATCATGTCGAACCCGCCTTCCCGACGCTCGACATCGAGGTGCTCAATCGCGCGATCGTCGCGATCATCGCGATCGAGACTTCATTGCTGATCTCGGCACGCGAGCAGGCGACCGGCGTTCCGCCCTCACCCGGCGTGCTTGAGGAGGTCACCCTCGCCTATCACGAACTCGGCCGGACGATGGACCCGCGCGCCTATCCGCAGGCGCTCTACGACATTCAGACGCAGGCCTATCGGATGGGGCGCTTTCTTGAAAGCCATGACGTCATCCTCTCGCCCACCCTGGCACGGCCACCGATCGGGTTCGGCACCGTCTCGCTCGACCAGCCGTTCGAAAAATATCGCGCCGCGGTCGCCGCCTACAGCCCCTTCACAGCGATCTACAACATGACCGGACAACCGGCGATGAATGTGCCGCTCTACTGGAATGCGCAGGGCCTGCCGATCGGCACCATGTTCGCGGCCCGTTATGGCGAAGAGCATACCCTGTTCTCGCTTGCCGGTCAGCTCGAACGTGCGCGCCCCTGGGCAGGGCGGCATCCGCCGGTCTGGCCGGGATGAAAGATCCGGAGATCCGGGACAAACAGCAGGAAAGGAGTGCAGAGGGTGGATGCTGCCCGCATCAGGCGACGGTGACGCCACCTTCAGGCAGTGGCGAGGAATCTGAAGGAGCCGCGGGTGGCGCGCTCGCTTGCCCACCCTGCTGGTGAGCAAGCCCTTCCATGATGATGCGGTTGAGCGAAATCAGATCATCGATATGGGCCTCGCCCCGCATCACCTTGCTGACCGTTTTCGAAACATAGATCGACAGCGAGATGATCTGGGCGCGGGTCTGTTCGGGAAGCTGGTTTTCCGGCTGACTGCAGTCGAGCGCAAGGGTGGACCACAGGCGCCGGTTCCAGTCGAGCGATTCCATCAGCGCCCCGCCCTTCAGGCCCTTGTCGCGGGCCTCGATCATCGCCGCCGTCACCCGTGCGAAGAGGCGGTACTCAGTCTCGCGCGGGCTTTCGGTCGCCTGTTGACGCTTGGCATAGGCGTCAAGGGACATGGCTCAGCCTCTCCTCCTCGAACGCGAACAGCTTCTTCGTGCTCATCAGCGCCCGATAGTAGTTCTCCTTCATCACGTCGGCACTGATCTCGAGACAGCGCGCCTTGATCTCAGGCGTTTCGATTACCGACAGGAACTCGGTCATGCGTGCCATGAACTCCATCAGGTACTGTTCCTTGTTGGCCGGATCGAGATAGCAGAGCATGATCGGGAAATAGATCCGTCGCGCCGGTGTCGTCGCCTGCTCGCTGGTCATGATGTCCTTCTCGCGCAGGATCGAGACCTTGTTCTGGATGATCAGGCTCGCCCGGCGATCCCCGTTCTGGATCACTGCGCCGTTGACGACGAACTTCTCGCCCGGCTTCAGGGACAATTTGAGTGCCATCTGTGCTCTCCTGCCGGCCGGCGCGATCCGCTCCATGCGAAATCGCCGCACCATTCAAGCCGGTTTGTCTAAACAAAGCCCTAAGCTGCCAACCCCAAGCGGCAACCCGGCAGATTTAACCATAACAGGACTTGTTCCCCAAGCATGAAGCAATGAACATGCCACCCCTTCTTCCCGAAGCCGCCGGCTTGCACGGGTCGCCACGACATTCTATGCGTGAGCGCACCGGCAACCGGCGCCGGCGAAGGCCATCGCATTGGAGAGCGACGAGATGGACGATCTGCGCTTCGAAGGCACCGATTCCTATGTCGCGACCGAGGATCTCATCGTCGCGGTCAATGCTGCGGCACGGCTGCGTCGACCGCTGCTGATCAAGGGTGAGCCCGGCACCGGCAAGACGGTGCTCGCCCGTGAGGTGGCAGAAAGCTTCGGCCGGCCGCTGATCGAATGGCATGTCAAATCAACGACCAAGGCGCAGCAGGGGCTCTATGAATATGACGCGGTGGCGCGGCTGCGCGATTCGCAGCTCGGCGATCCGAAGGTTCACGACATCACCAACTATATCAAGCCGGGCAAGCTGTGGGAGGCCTTCACCGCCTCCAAGGCCCCGGTGCTGCTGATCGACGAGATCGACAAGGCGGACATCGAGTTCCCGAACGACCTGCTGCTGGAGCTCGCCCGCATGGAATTCCATGTCTATGAAACCGGCGAAACGATCCGCGCCCGGCACCGGCCGATCGTGCTGATCACCTCGAACAACGAGAAGGAACTGCCGGACGCCTTCCTTCGGCGCTGCTTCTTTCACTATATCCGCTTTCCTGATGCCGAGACGATGGCACGCATCGTCGAGGTGCACTTTCCCGGCATCCGGCAGCGACTGGTGCGTGAGGCCCTCGCCGTCTTCTATCAGCTTCGCGAGGTGCCGGGTCTGAAAAAGAAGCCATCGACAAGCGAACTGCTCGACTGGCTGAAGCTGCTGGTGGCCGAGGACATGCCGCCCGAAGCCCTGCGCAGCGACGACACCAAATCCGTGCTGCCTCCGCTCTATGGTGCCCTTTTGAAGAACGAGCAGGACGTGGCACTGCTGCAACGGCTGGCTTTTCTCGCTCGGCGCGAAGGGGGCTGATGCGCCCGTCCCGCCCGAAGATCATGATTATCATTGCCCGCATCGACCGGCACAGACTATGCGACGAAGACGCGTCGGGCTTACCTTCGGCCTGACGACAGCAGGAGAGAGGCGATGAATTCGTCCCCGGAAGGCGACAGGGCTGCCGAATCCGTTGACCTCTTCGTCATCGGCGCCGGTTCGGGTGGCGTGCGCGCAGCACGGATCGCCGCACAAAGCGGTGCGAAGGTGGTCATTGCCGAGGAATACCGGGTTGGCGGCACCTGCGTCATTCGCGGTTGCATTCCGAAGAAGCTGATGGCCTATGCGGCGCATTTCGCCGATGATTTTTCCGATGCTGAAGGCTTCGGCTGGTCGCTGGAAGCACCGCCACGTTTCGACTGGCTGCGGCTGCGCGAAGCGGTCGCCGGCGAGGTGGACAGACTGAACGGCCTTTATCGCGAGAACCTGGCGCGCGCCGGCGTCAAGATCGTCGAAGGGCGCGCTCGCCTCGTCGGTCCGCAGGAAGTCGAGATCGTCGGGACAGGAAGGCGCTGGCGGGCGGAAACCATCCTGATCGCCAGCGGCGGCACGCCAAACCGGCCGCACCACATTCCGGGCGGCGAGCATGCGATCACCTCCAACGAGGTCTTTCACCTGCCCCGCTTCCCGCGCCGTCTGCTGGTGGTCGGTGGCGGCTATATCGCCGTTGAATTCGCATCCATCTTCCACGGCCTCGGTGCCGAGGTGACGCTCGCCTATCGCGGCGGCCCGGTGTTGCGCGGCTTCGACATCGATCTGCGCGAGGCGCTGCAGGAATCCCTCATCGAGCGGGGCATCGAAGTGCGCTGTCACGAACAGGTCGTCTCTCTCGACCGTCGCGAGGACGGCCTTCATGCGACCCTTGCTTCCGGTGAGACGCGGGTGGTGGACGAGGCGCTTTTTGCGATCGGGCGGAGGCCCAATACCGAGGGGCTGGGACTGGAAACAGCGGGTGTCGAATGCGCCGCCAACGGTGCGGTGATCGTCGATGACTATTCGCGCACCAATGTTCCTTCGATCTGGGCCGTCGGCGATGTCACCGACCGCGTCAGTCTGACCCCGGTCGCCATCCGCGAGGGTCACGCCTTCGCGCTGACCCGCTTTTACGACACCCCGACACGTCCCGATCATCGCGAGGTGCCGAGCGCCGTCTTTACCCTGCCTCCGATCGGAACCGTCGGCTATGGCGAGGAAGAAGCATTCGATCGCTTCGGTGAGGTCGATGTCTATCGCGCCCGTTATCGGCCGCTCAAGCACACGATCTCGGGTCGCAACGAGCGCGACCTGATCAAGGTTCTGGTCGATGCCGAAACCGACCGGGTCGTCGGCATGCACATGCTGGGCGAAGGCGCGCCCGAAATCATCCAGGGCTTCGCCACGGCGATGAAGAACGGCCTGACCAAGGCGGGCCTCGATCGAACGGTCGCCATTCATCCGACCAGCGCAGAGGAATTCGTCCTGCTGCGTACCCCGGTCACCCCATGGCGGGAAAGAAAGCCGGAAACATCCTGACAGACGCCTCCCGGCACGTTAGGATTCGGATAAGGATTGCCCTGCAGACTTGACATCACGGGCAAGCCACAAGATTTGATCCATCATTGCGTGCAAGAGGTGAAGGCGTGTCGGACAAGCAGCGCATAACGGTACCACCCTCAGGCGACATGACCGCTACAGCATGGCACCCTGCCTGCTGGCGCACGCTTCCCGCCCGGCAGATGCCTACCTACCCCGACCCGCAGGCATTGGCCGAGGTCGAGCGGCAGCTCGCCACCCGGCCGCCACTCGTCTTCGCTGGCGAGGTGCGCGCCCTGAAGGCCGAACTTGCCAGGGTGGCGCGTGGCGAGGCCTTTCTGCTTCAAGGCGGCGACTGCGCGGAAAGCTTTGCGGAATTCCATCCCGACAATATCCGCGATACCTTCCGGGTCCTGCTTCAGATGGCAGTGGTGCTGACCTTTGCCGCCGCCTGCCCGGTGGTGAAGGTCGGCCGGCTTGCCGGTCAGTTCGCCAAGCCCCGTTCCAGCGATTTCGAGGAACGCGACGGCCAACGCCTGCCGAGCTATCGCGGCGATCGCATCAATGGCATTCGCTTTGACGAAGCCGCTCGCACACCCGACCCCGAGCGGATGATGCGCGCCTACAATCAGGCTGCCGCGACGCTCAATCTGCTGCGCGCGCTGGCCCAGGGCGGCTTTGCCGACCTGCACAAGGTGCATCGCTGGAATCTGGAGTTCGTCGATCATACGCCGGCGACCGCGCGCTATCAGGATCTTGCCGGACGGATCAGCGAGGCGCTCGACTTCATGCGCGCCTGCGGGGTCGGCGAAAGCGCGACCCGCGTGCTTCAGGGGACCAGCTTCTTCACCAGTCATGAGTGCCTGCTGCTGCCCTATGAAGAGGCGCTCACCCGGCGCGATTCCGAAACCGGCGAGTGGCTCGACACATCCGCCCACCTGCTCTGGTGTGGCGACCGGACACGTCAGGCGGACGGTGCGCATGTCGCCTTCCTGGCCGGCATAACCAATCCCGTCGCCGTCAAGGTCGGACCTGCGACCGAGATCGATGAGCTGCTGCGGGTCATCGCCCGCCTCAATCCCGGCAATGAGTCCGGCCGACTGACCCTCATCTGCCGCTTCGGAGCCGAACGGATCGGCGACCACCTGCCGGCCATCCTGCGCGCGGTGCAACGGGAAGGCGCCATGGTCGTCTGGTCGTGCGATCCCATGCACGGCAATACGATCAAGACGGCAAGTGGCCTGAAGACCCGACGCTTCGATCAAATGATGGACGAGGTCCGCCAGTTCTTCGAGATCCACCGCGCCGAGGGAACCCATGCCGGCGGCATCCATCTTGAGCTTACCGGCCAGAACGTCACCGAATGCACAGGCGGGGCCGTCGCCATCACCGAGGAAAAGCTCGCCTCGCGCTATCACACGCACTGCGATCCGCGCCTCAATGCCGGACAGAGCCTGGAGATCGCCTTTCAGGTCGCCGAACTGCTCAAGGCCGAGCGCGAGGCGGGGCGAACAGCGGTTCATGCCCGGCATGCCGTCATTCCCGACCTGCCGCGTGATGACAGCGAGTGCGCCTGATCATGCGTCTGCCGCCTTACTGCCGATGCGGCTCTGCCCATCAGGGCGCCTTCCCAACCATCGTTGACCTGGCCTTCCCTTGATCACCGGCAGGCTCGTGCCTAGCCTTTGGGCGGCGTTCCTGATGAGAGAGCGTACGGAAACGCGCCTCGCCTTGCCGGGGTGATCGCGAGAGAGGAAGAAAAATCATGCGTCGCATCCATCTGTTCCTCGGCTCAATGGCCCTTTTCGTCGCCACTGCCGACGCCGCCGCCCGGGCGGGCGAAGAAACCCAATCGCAACTTCCGCCCGCCCCGCCCGCTGAACAGCCGGTGCTGCACGAGATGGTGGCCGAGGTCTCTCCCGTGCGCCTGCATCACGATGTCGAAACGCTCGTCGGTTTC
Organism: Alphaproteobacteria bacterium; assembly: GCA_003695555.1. Taxonomy (GTDB): domain Bacteria; phylum Pseudomonadota; class Alphaproteobacteria; order Sphingomonadales; family Rhodothalassiaceae; genus J084. The sequence continues at coordinate 8,394 of RFIU01000229.1, read as the reverse complement.
GGCACCCGCCACACACTTTCCGAGACGAAGAGCCCGTCCCGCGGGATCGGCGCGGCACGGCGCTGGATCGAGGCCGAATTTCGCCGCATCTCGAAGGCCTGCGGCGGCTGCCTTGAGGTGCGCACCGTCTCGGATACCGTCTCGGGCGAAAAGCGCATCCCCGAGCCCACCGAGATCGTCAATGTCATCGCCATTCAGCGCGGCACGCTGGACCCGAAGCGCGTGGTCATCGTCTCGGGCGATATCGACAGCCGCGTTTCGGACGTGATGGACGCGACCTCGGACGCGCCGGGCGCCAATGACAATGCCAGCGGGGTCGCCGGCGTGCTGGAGGCAGCGCGAGTCCTCTCGCACCACCGCTTTGCCGGCACGATCGTCTATGCTGCGCTCTCGGGCGAGGAACAGGGGCTTTACGGCGGACGCATCCTCGCCGAGCACGCATTGGCGCAGGGCTGGCGGGTGAAGGCGATGCTGAACAACGACATGATCGGCAATATCGCCGGCATCGACGGGGTCATCGACAACACCACCGCGCGGGTCTTCTCGGAAGGAACCCGCGCCACCGAAACCCCGCGCGAGGCCCGCATCCGCCGCTTTACGGGCGGAGAGGTGGACAGCCCGTCACGCAATCTCGCCCGTCTCATCGACCGGCTGGCGGACCGTTATGTGCCCAATCTCGACGTGATGATGATCTATCGCCTCGACCGTTTCGGACGCGGCGGCCATCACCGTCCCTTCAACGAGAAGGGCATGCCGGCGGTACGGATCATGGAGGCGCACGAGAACTATACTCGTCAGCATCAGGACGTGCGGGTCGAGAACGGCATCCATTACGGCGACACCATCGAAGGTGTGGACTTCGGCTATGCGGCCAAATTGACCGCGCTCAATGTCGTCACCTTGGCAACACTCGCCGCCGCCCCGCCGTTCCCGTCCGGCGTGAAGATCAGCGGTGCGGTCTCGCCGGACACGACGCTTCACTGGAAGCTGCCGGCGGGCCGTGCGGTGGAGAATCTCGCCGGTTACCGGATTTACTGGCGGCTGACCGATCAGCCGCAATGGCAATGGAGCCGCTGGGTCGGGCGGACCGATCATTTCACGCTGAAGAACATCGTCATCGATAATTATTTCTTCGGTGTCGCGAGCGTCTCCAGGGAAGGCTTCGAAAGCCCCGTCGTCTTTCCCGGTCCTGCCGGCAGCTTCGGTGAGTAGAAACGCAACGATGGGGAAAGTGGAGGAGCGGACGCTTCCGATCCTGGACCGTTGGGATCCACCATTGCGCCCGGCCCGCCTCATTCGCCGCTACAAGCGGTTTCTGGCCGATGTCGAGATGGACGGGCAAGCCGATCCCGTTACCGTCCATTGCCCCAATCCCGGCGCCATGACCGGATGCGCCGAGCCCGGCATGCGCGTCCTCCTGGCGCCGGTCGCCAATCCGAAGGCGAAGCTGCCCTGGCGCTGGGTGCTCTCGGAGACGGTCGAAGGCGTGATGATCGGGATCGACACGACCCGCGCCAACCGCATCGCGGCGGCGCTGCTTGCGCGGCGCGCGATCCCCGAGCTTGCCGAATGGCCGGAATGGCGGGCGGAAGTCGTTTATGACGACGGAAACTCGCGAGTGGACTTCCTGCTCACCGATCCGCGCACGCGGTGCCCGCCGCTCTATCTGGAGGTGAAATCGGTGACGCTTCGGCGCGACGACCGGCTTCAGTTTCCCGATGCCCCGACCCGTCGCGGAACCCGGCATCTGCGCGCACTCGCCCGGATCGCGGCAGGCGGCGAGGCGCGTGCCGCGGTCCTCTATCTGGCACAGCGCGACGACGGAGCGTGTTTTTCGCTTGCCCGCGACATCGACCCGGCCTATGCGCTCGCCCATGAAGAGGCGGCGCGCGCCGGGGTAATGACCCTCGCCCGGCAGCTTCGCTTGACACAAACGGCGGTTCATGATGCGGGCCCCCTTCCCTTGGAAGAGGCGTGAGCCTATCTTGATCCGATAACAGGTGCCGGCGACCCCCTTCTGCGGGACAAGCGGTGTGAAAGGATGACGAATTCCATGCGATTGAAGGTCAGCGGACAGGGTGCGCAGGATCCCGAACTCGGCGTAATCGGCCGTCATGGCGGCATCAAGATCCATGACGAGCGGGCTTTCGAGGGGATGCGTCGTGCCGGTCGTCTGGCGGCAGAGGTGCTCGACTTCATCACCCCGCATGTGCGCGCCGGCGTGACGACGGAAGAGCTCGACCGGCTCTGCCATGACTTCATTGTCTCGCACGGGGCGATCCCGGCGCCGCTCAACTACCGCGGATTTCCGAAGTCGATCTGCACCTCGGTCAATCATGTCGTCTGTCACGGCATTCCCGGCCCGAAGGCCTTGAGAGAGGGGGATACCCTCAATATCGACATCACCGTAATCTTGGACGGCTGGCATGGCGATACCAGCCGCATGTTCTTCGTCGGCCGGCCGAGCGTGAAGGCGCAGCGTCTGTCCGATGTTACCCATGAGGCGATGATGCGCGGCATCGCCGCAGTACGACCGGGCGCGCGGCTCGGTGATATCGGGCACGCGATCCAGAGCTTCGTCGAATCGCACCGCTTTTCGGTGGTGCGCGACTTCTGCGGCCACGGCATCGGCCGGGTCTTCCACGACGCGCCGAATGTCCTGCATTACGGCAAGCCGGGTACCGGACCGGAGCTGATGCCCGGCATGTTCTTCACCATCGAACCGATGGTCAATGCCGGCCGGCCCGACACTAAGATCCTCGATGACGGCTGGACGGCGGTCACCCGTGATCGGAAGCTTTCAATGCAGTACGAGCACACCATCGGCGTGACCGAGAACGGGGCGGAGATCTTCACGCTCTCGCCGAAGGGCTGGGCGAAACCGCCCTATCCGCAGGGCGACAGCCAATAGGGTCGAAGGCACCGGACGAAAGTCGGGGGGCGAAGATGACAGATGGGGACAGGCGAAGCCGGGGCCGGGCCGGCCTTTCCGACAAGGGAGAACCCTCTCCCGGCCTCTCATATCCTTCTCAAGAATCCGGCGTGCCCAGCAAGTCTCCTGCCGCCGGCTCGCCCGGCGCCAAAAGCCCCGCTTCCCATGATCTCCATGGCCACCGTCGCCGGCTGCGCGCCCGCTTTCTGAAGACGATGGGCGAGGGTCTGGCCGACTATGAACTCATCGAGCTTCTGCTGACCGGCGCAATGCCGCGACGGGACGTCAAACCGCTTGCCAAGGCGCTGGTGAATACCTTCGACACTTATGAAGGGGTATTGAGCGCCGAACCGGCTGCGCTCGGCGCGGTCAAGGGGATGGGCGAGGCGGGCGTCGCCATCCTCAAGGCGGTCGAGGTCGCCGCCCGGCGTCTGGCGCAGGAAAAGGTCCTGAAGAAGCCGGTGATCAGCAACTGGCAGGCGCTGCTCGACTACTGCCGGACCGCCATGGCGCATGCGCCGCGCGAGCAGTTCCGGGTGCTGTTTCTGGATCGGAAGAACGTCCTGATCGCCGACGAGGTACAGCAGGAAGGTACCGTCGATCATACGCCGGTCTATCCGCGCGAGGTCATCCGCCGGGCGCTGGAACTGCATGCCAGCGCGATCATCCTGGTCCACAATCACCCGAGCGGGGATCCCACCCCGTCGCGCGCCGACATCGACATGACCCGCGAGATCGCCGAGGCCGGACGCAAGCTCGGCATCCGTCTGCACGACCATCTGGTGATCGGCCGCACCGGCCATGCGAGCTTCAAGACGATGGGGCTGCTTTAGCGTCGAAGCCGTATCCCTGCTAATGGTCCCGCCCGCTCACCAGGTGCGGGAGGGACGAGTCCATGGGCGGCGCCCCGCCAAGCCGTCCCATTGCCGCCCCCGACCGATCGTCGCCGGCCGCCGGCCTGACTTTCCTGCCAGACCCGCCGTTCATCCTCTTCAGGAAAGCGCGCCCGGCATGTGCTGACGACCCGGCAGATGCTGGTGCCAGCGAAGCCCGGACCCGGCCAGGATCATTGGAAGAGCGAGGAGCGACGCCCCGCATCTCTCTTCGGCGGCCGAAGACCACAGAAGAGGGAGAAAGTTCAGATTCTTGCGATCTCGTCCAGCACCTGTCGGCAGGAATCGGCACAGGCACCACAGACCTCATGATGCTTGCGATGCTTCTCGCATTCCTTCTGACAGCCGCGACAGGCCTGTGCGCATAGCTCCAGCGCAGCGGGCACGAGCGGGCTTGCCTGCAACACCAGCGAGCGGGTCGCCGAACACAGGGCCATGGTCTCCCTGACCCGAGCGGCGCACTTTTCCAGCGGGGAATCCCCTGACGCCAGTTCCCCGATACAATGATCCAGACAGGCAAGGCTCATCGCCTCGCATTCATTGAGCGCCTTGACGAGCCCGGCATGCCGCTTCCACGCCGCCGGCGATGCACCGTCATGGTGCCCTTTCGTATGATGTGCTTCAGCCGATGATGCCATCAGCCCGCCCGCCGCGATTGCGGCTGTTGCCATGGACAGAACCTCGCGCCTTCCGGGCCTATGGGCCGCGAAGGACACCCCCCGGCGCTTTTCCCCATTCTTGTCAATGAGCGATGAATTCGCATTACGCCTCTTTTTCTGCATGGTTCGTTTACCTCTGTTTGCAGATGAACCAGCCCCCCGGCAGGATATAGCAAAAATAAGAGGGGCGCGCATATTTTATAATGTGTCATACAACCTCGAATACAGGACCTGCGCGCTAATACTGTTCAGCGGTATTGGAAGATGCATCGAAGTATGAACTACAAACGGCGCTACAGCAGGCCGAGCTGCTGGAAGACCTTGGTCACATCATCACCGAAACGCGATGACTTGGAGAGCAGCGGGACGTCTGCCGGCAGACCTGCAAGCTTCGGAGAGTCGCGTTTCTCGCTGGTCAGCACCGCCACCGGAATATCCTTCGTCGAGGGCATCGCCCGCATCGCACAGGCGAAATCTACACCGGGCAGCTCCGGCATCACATTCGAGACGATGACCAGATCCGGCTTCATCTGCGGTGCGAGAATGAGCGCATCGACGGTGGAAAAACAATTGACCATCCGATAGCCGCATTCGGCAAGCTCGCGAGTGACGAAATTGGTGGCGGTACCGGGAGAGGACACCAGCATCACCTCGATGTCGCGGACTTGGACCTCATTCGGGTCGAAGTCACTCTTCATGTCGGCCTTCTTGGCCGGAAGGCGGCGACAGAAGGCGGCGATCTCTTCCGGAGTAGCATTCAGGCGACCGTCGAGCGCCTCGCCGAGACGGTCCGCGAAGACCTGAACATCCTCGATTGCCTTGCCTGCCAGACGGTCGAACGGACCGAGGTAATCTTCTAGACGATGCGCCAGAACCTGGAGTACACCAACATTGATTCCGGCAGCCATGCTCTTGATGGAATGGGCATGCTGGCGGATCAGCCCGATGCCGACCGTACCATCGAGAGAACCGTCTCGAAGTTCCTGCAACAGGCGGCCGATCTCGCCGATCCTGTCCTCGATGCCGTCCAGCACTTCCTGTTCGGCCTCTTCGAGATAAGAAGCGTCTTTCTTTTCCATCAATCCTTGCCCGTCACCTTGCATCCATCACTGGTCGAACTGTCCCCACCCTAGAGGCGGGAAGGTAAGCAAAGGCTAAACATCTCACCATCGAAGCCGGACCGTGCACCTTTTCGTCATCTCTTCTCCCGAAGGAAGCGCCTGCCGGGTTTCTCGCATGATCAGCCACTTGACTTTGCGAGGTCCATCCCTATGGTAGCGCGGCGATTCGCGCCGCGCATCGGCTGTCCGGCGCATCATTTCAAGCTCTTGTCGGAGATCGAGCGATGGCGAAGCCCAACAACATCAAGATCAAACTGGTGAGCACCGCCGGGACCGGCTACTATTACGTGACGAAGAAGAATCCGCGCACGATTACCGAGAAACTGACTCTGCGCAAGTACGACCCGGTCGCGCGCAAGCACGTTGAGTTCAAGGAAGCGAAAATCAAGTAGGCGCCGCGCCGCAGGCATCACTTGCGGCCTCACCCTCCCGCAGGCACCCGCGTGCGGCCTTACCCGACGGGAATGCGAGCCTTCGTTTCCCTCTTCCCCCCTTTTCAACTCCACTGGCGCCGGCAGCAACCGAGTGCGGCATTTCCTGCAATTGCCGCATGTTTACCGGTCCATCGCTTCACGCAGATCCAGAACGAGGGTTGAAGCGGGCAAGGGGGCGATATTTCTTCAGCGGCGCGCGGACGAAACCCGGCCCGAAGCGGAGACAGGGGAAGAGACCTGCCGGGCATCCCCTTCCTCCTCATCGCGTGCCGCATCACAGGACACATCCCTGACTTCCAGCCGGAACATCAATGTCATGACCGGAACCGACAGCACCAGCATTCCGACATAAGCGAGGATCCGGTCCTGTGGGTCAACAAAGACATTCCAGACCGCAACACCCACCCCGATCAGCAAAAGCAGAAGGAAGAGCGTCCGCCAGGGACGCCGGACCAGAACGAGCGGCGTTCCGCATTGCCGACACTTGATTCTTCCGCCCGCACCACGCGCCAGACTATCGGACGTGCTCGGCCGGACACCGCATTTCGGACAGGCAGGTACCATCATGGAGAATATTCTGAATTCAATCAGGTAAACAAATTATTATGAAAATCCAGCAGATTTATCAAGAACCATCGAAATAAATAGACCATGAGTATATTTGTTTCTCTTAATTTCAAGACGGCTGCCGCCAGACCTGTCGGTGATTCTTCCATCTGACCCCAGGACCGGGGGATGCCGGTATGTGCGATTTCCTGCGGCAATCGACAGGACCCGGTCCCGGCAGTACCGAAACGGACCGGCGGTAAGTGGGTCGCAAGCGTGATGCGCCAAGATCGGCGAGGACGAAGCGGAATACCGGGGGACCCTTGATGGGGGAAGGCGGATCAGCCCGCCTCGTCCATCATCAGCATCGCCGCGACGGTCGCCTCGGCGACACGGCGTCCATCCACCTTCGCTTCACAAGCGAAACGCCAGACGTTTCCCCGCGCACGCTCCTTGACCACCTCAAGTTCGAGACGGTCGCCCGGTTGCACAGGGCGGCGAAATCGCGCCTTGTCGATCGACATGAAATAGACGAGGCGTCCCTTCGCCTTCTCACCGAGGGTTTCGACGACGAGCACGGCACAAGTCTGTGCCATCGCCTCGATGATCAGAACACCGGGCATGACCGGGTGTTCGGGAAAGTGACCGGGAAAGAAGGGCTCGTTGAAGGTGACATTCTTGATGCCGACGGCCCGTTCGCCGGGCTGGATGCCTTCCACGCGATCGATCAGAAGGAACGGGTAACGGTGCGGAATCCGTTCCAGAATCTCTTCGATATTCAATGCCGTTTCGTCATGCATTTCCCATCACCTTGCCGATTCGACCACGAAAGCCGGATCAGACGGCCTTGGCCCCTCCTTTCTTCACGAGAAGAGGAAAGCCCTTGCGGCCCGAAAAGGGTGACGGTGGCAAATCGCCACCCTTCTCTTTGGCCGGGGCCGCTTCAGAAGATCTACTGCGCCGGAGCGGCGGCTTCTTCCTGACGAATCTTCGGCAGCTGCACATCGAAGCTCGGCATCGCCTGATCGAGACGTTCGATCACCTCGGTCGTGATATCGAGACCTGCGGCGTGCTGCGATACCAGCGCCTTGTCCATCACCATATTGGCCCCCCGTTCGTCCATGATCTTCTTGACGATCGGGCGCAGCACCCGCTGCACTTCGAGCTGGGCCTGCTGCATGGCACGACGGGCCTGCTGACCGAGGCCGTTGATTTCGGTCTGCTTGGCCTGGGCCTTGCGCTGCAGGGCCTGCACCCGTTGCTGGAATGCTTCCGGGCTGATGATGTTGCGCTGTTTCTTCAGCTCCTCTTCTTCCGCCTTCAGCTCCTGCTGAATGGCGCGAGCCTTCTTTTCCAGATCGACGCGGTGCGATTCCATCTGGGCGGCGATGTCCTTTCCGACCAGCGATTCGCGCGAAACACGGTCAAAATCGACCAGGATGATCCGCGCCACCGGCGTGTTTCTGTTCTGCGCCATTGCCGGTCCGCCGGGGACCAGTATGGCGAGGCCGATCAAGGCCATGACGGCGATCGCGATCTTCTTCAACACGGCAAGTTCCTTTCCTTCTGATGCCTGCTGCTACGGGCCGATGCCCCGAATTTCTGTTCCCTCTGCGCTAGAAACTCGTTCCGACATTGAATTGCAGCGTCTGGGTATCGTCAAACGGCTGCTGCTTCAAGGGGAATGCGAGGTCGATGCGGAAGGGCCCGAAAGGAGAATCCCACGTCACGCCAAGGCCGGCGGCAATGCGGGGCTTGTAGGTGTCGCCGACGATCACTTCATTGTCGAAGGCGACTCCCTTGTTGATG
>RFIU01000228.1 GCA_003695555.1 Alphaproteobacteria bacterium | reverse complement strand
GGATCTGACCGAATATCTCCACGAGCACGGCATCCGCGTGCGCTACATGCATTCCGATATCGACACGGTCGAGCGCATCGAGCTGATCCGCGATCTCAGGCTCGGCGTCTATGACGTGCTGGTCGGCATCAATCTGCTGCGCGAAGGGCTCGACATCCCGGAGTGCGGCCTCGTCGCCATTCTCGATGCCGACAAGGAAGGCTTCCTGCGCTCGGAGACATCGCTCGTGCAGACCATCGGGCGGGCGGCACGCAATGTCGAAGGGCGCGTCATCCTCTATGCCGATACCATCACCGGCTCGATCGAACGCGCACTCGCCGAGACTGAGCGGCGACGCGCCAAGCAGATCGCCTGGAACGAAGCCCACGGGATCACGCCCGAAACGGTAAAGAAGGGCATCGCCGACATCATCGCCCATGTCGCCGAGGCCGACTATGTCACCGTCGATCTCGGCGCGGACGACCGCACGCACCGCATCGGCGACAATCTGGAAGCCGTGATCGCCGACTTGCGAAAGCAGATGAAGAAGGCCGCCGAAGACCTTGAATTCGAGGAGGCGGCACGTCTGCGCGATGAGATCCGGCGGCTGGAAGCCGCAATGCTCGAACTTCCCCTGATGATCGATGGGAACGGCGCTGCGGATGGCCGCGCGGACGGGGACGCAGGCCGCTCGACCCGCCGTCGCAAGCGCCGCCAGCGGCACGAACCCTCCAGCCCCTCCAGCGGCAGGCCGCCACCCAAAGGCCGCTCCACCGCCGGCCGCCCCGGCACCCGCACCCTCAAGTCGAAGTCCAAGCCGAAGATGAGGTGGTGAGGAGGGGCTGGCCACCGGCAGACGCCCTCTCGCGATGGTTGCATCATCCGCTGGCGCTTGATATGATTCGGTTTATCACGCTCTTTTCTGGGGAAGCGGTGGGGGCGGTCATGACGACTCTTCAGGAGAAATTTACGGCGGAACTCATCGCCGCCGCACACGAGTGCGCGGAATTCGGCTATTATCCCCAGCGTTTTCTCCAGATGATCTGGGAACATGGCGGGGTCGCTACCGCGAAGAGACTGGTTGGCTCCTCGGACACGCAGTCGGGGCTGAAACGTCTGAAGACCGCAGGGCGTCTCGACCTTTCCTTGGAAAAGATCATGTTGAAATCCGAATACGCTTCGCTCTTCACCCCGCAGGACCTAGAGGCGGCTCGCTGGAGGCTAGAGAAGGTAGAGAAGGCAATTAACGTCTGACTTCCACTCCAACAAATCCCCCCGCCCATCGGGATCATTCCTATTGGTGATACATCCGGGCAGCATGCTTGTTGGTCGCGTCGCGAATGGCGTAGCACTAAGTGGCTGCAAGCTAACAACTCTTCACGTACTGAGGACTCAGGCTGACATCCGGTCCTGTCGGCACCATCCGTGCCGATGCCAGCACAGCACCGATTGCCGGCGCTCTTCCCCTTCTTCGGGATGGGCGTCGGTCGAGGGGAAATCGCCATCTTGCCATCTCGGCTGGGACGTTGTGCAACAGCGGAACCGGCCGGAGCTGCGGGCGGCAGCTTCGGCGCAGGTCGGACGCCTTCCGGCGTGAGGGTTTCCGGCAGACCTGTGTAGCAGGAAGCTCAACCCGGCAGGGAATCCTGATCCGTCATCTCACGGGCGATCCTGTGCCAGCTTCTGATATAGGGCTCCTCCAGAAGCTCGGGATGGCGGCCGACATGACTGAAGAACCAGGAAAGCATCCCGTCCCAGTTCTCGAGCTTTCCCGGCGAATGAAGTTTCCAGCCCAGTTCTTCGAGCAGCAAGATGCCCTTCGCGCTGTTCCGCAATTGCGAGGTGGACACCAGATTGTCGAGATCATCCGTTCCGCCGCGTGAGACGGGCACGACGTGATCGATGGTGGGAAGCAGATGCCAATAGGCGATATGGCATTCGCTCATCTTCCAATGCTCATGGAATGGAAAGGCATCGGGCATCTTGAGCGACAGGATCCGCAAGGCCGCCGGAAATACCAGGCGGTCTCCAGAATACCGGTCGATGAAGCCGTCCCTCAGGAAGACCCGCATCCTGTCCTTGATTGAAGGAGCGCCCACCTTCGCGCCGGAGGCGGCCGGCTCCATCCGGCATGACCGGACGATCCGGCGCGCCCGCTCCATATCTGCGTCATCGATGGCCGCGCAGGCCTGCCGTATCGCATTGAGAATTTCTGACATTTCCCGCCCCCCTTGATTTCAACGTCTCATCCCGGGCCGGATTTCCAATGGTGTATGAGGATGCTTGATGGGTGGCATGATGACGATGTGCCGAATGAGTGTAGCTCGATGCCGTCGCCTGGAAAAGACGTGTTTTCAGTTCGGAATCGCGTGATTCTGGATCGGAGCTTGAACTTGTTCAACAAGCAGCTGTCCCATAATCACAGCACCGATTGCCGGCGCTCTTCACCTTCTTCGGGGATGGGCGTCGGTCGATGGGAAATCGTCATCCTGCCCTCTCGGTGGAGGGCTGACGGGCGCAGCAGTCCAGACAGATAGTGTCACCCG
>RFIU01000020.1 GCA_003695555.1 Alphaproteobacteria bacterium | reverse complement strand
TCTTGAGTGTGACGCAAGGATCATCTACCGATCTTGCGAGCAAGAAAAGCCCATTCGTCCGGGCCTGTCAGCTAAACCATCGACTAGGACGGCAGGGTCGTGCTGCGGCGCATCCGTCTTCACAATGCATCATGGCGGGCAGGGCGTGAAGGAAAGGCGCAGATCGAATGGACGAGGCGAAGGGCCTGCAGCAATTCAGGACGCCGGGCGAGATGCGGATGGCCGTCAGGGCCTGGCAGGCGGCGGGCCTTCGGGTCGGCCTGGTGCCGACGATGGGCGCGCTGCATGCCGGCCATCTCTCGCTCGTCGAGCGGATCGCGGAAGTCGTCGACAGGGTCATCGTGTCGATCTTCGTCAATCCGACGCAATTCGGACCGGATGAGGACTTTGCCGCCTATCCGCGGCCGATTGCGCGCGATCTCGCCGCACTTGCCGATCAGCCGGCGGATGCCGTCTATCTTCCTGATGCGGCGACCATGTATCCGGAGGATTTTTCGACCAGCGTGCAGGTCGGTACGCTCGGGAAAATCCTGGAAGGGAAATTCCGGCCGGGTCATTTCGAGGGCGTCGCGACGGTGGTCACCAAGCTGCTCGGTGCTTCGCGCGCAGACGTCGCGATCTTCGGCGAAAAGGACTATCAGCAGCTGGTCGTCATCCGCCGTCTGGTGCGCGATCTCGATCTCGGCACCGAGATTCTCGCCGCCCCCATCGTCCGCGAGCCCGACGGCCTCGCGCTTTCCTCCCGCAACGCCTATCTCGATGCGCAGGCCCGGGCCGTGGCGCCGGCGCTCTATCGGACGCTTTGCGCGCTGAAGAAGGCGGCTCAGTCGGGTGGCGAACTTCGCGCGCTCGAACGCGAAGGGGTGCGGCGACTGCGGGAAGCAGGCTTCGAAGCGGTCGATTACTGCACCTTTCGCGACCCCGAAACGCTGCAGGAAATATCCCGGCTGGACCGGCCAGCGCGTCTGCTGGCGGTCGCCAGACTCGCCGGTACGCGCCTGCTCGACAATCTGGAAGTCGTGCCGATCGGGGGTGGATGATCCTCTTAGAGCAGGATCAAGGCGGCAAGGCCGAGGAAGGCGAAGAAGCCGACCACATCGGTCACCGTGGTGACGAAGACGCTGCTCGCGACCGCTGGATCGATGTCGAGCCGGTCGAGAACCAGCGGCACGAAGATGCCGGCCAGCCCCGCGACGACCAGATTGACGACCATCGCCATCGCGATGACGGCGGAGAGCATCGGGTCGTGAAACCACAGCAGGGTGACGATTCCGACGACGACGGCAAGCAGGGCGCCGTTCAGCAGGCTGACCATCAGCTCCTTGCGGACCACCCGCCAAGCATTCAGTGCCGACAACTCGCGGGTCGCGAGTGCGCGGACCGCCACCGTCATCGTCTGGGTGCCGGCATTGCCGCCCATCGAGGCGACGATCGGCATCAGCACGGCAAGTGCTACCATCTGTTCGATCGTCGCATCGAAAAGGCTGATGACGGTCGAGGCAAGAATGGCCGTGCCGAGATTGACGAGCAGCCAGACGAAACGGGTTCGGGTGATCTCTCCGACCGGCTGATTGATATCGGCCTCGCTGACGCCGGCGAGCGCGAGCAGGTCCTCTTCCGCCTCCTCACCGATGACATCGACGATGTCGTCAACCGTAATGCGTCCAACGAGACGTCCCGAAGCATCGACGACACCGGCGGAAATCAGGTGATATTTGGAGAAGTCATAGGCGACATCCTCCTGATCCTGATCGACACGAAAGAGCTGCGGGTCGGGATCCATGATCTCGCGAAGCGCCCGGTGGCGCCGCGTGCGCAGGACGCGCCACAGCGGTACCGTGCCGACGGGACGGAAGTGCGGATCGACGATAAAGATGTCGTAGAACTCTTCCGGCCCCTCGTCCTCGTCAAGGCTGCGCAGGAAATCGATCGCCTGGCCCACAGTCCAGAACTCGGGCATCGCGACGAGATCGCGGCGCATCAGGCGGCCGGCGCTGTCTTCCGGATAGGCCAGGCTGCTTTCCAGCTCCTCGCGCCGCTTGCGCGCCATGCGGGCGAGGATGCGGCGCTGTTCTTCTTCGTCGAGCTCTTCGAGAAGCTGAACCGCATCATCGGTGTCGAGCTCCCCGACGGCTTCCGCGACGACACCTTCGGGCAGCGCCTCGACCAGGTTCTCGAGCGGCGCGCCTTCGAGCTCGGCGAGCACTTCCGGCTCCAACGCGTCGCCCGCAAGACGCGCCAGGCGCTTGCGTTCCTCGGCGTTGAGCAGTTCGATCAGATCGGCGACGTCGGCCGGGTGCAATTCGTCGAAGATGGCGCGAAGCGCTTCCCGATCACCATCTTCCAGCGCCTGACGCAGTTGCTGCAGCTGCTGGGCACGTTGCGCGCGATCATCCTCGTCCCGGCCATCCGGTTCGACAGGGGCGGTTTCCGGCGTCGGCGAAGTGAGGATCTCGCTCATCGGCTCGTCCTTGTCTTCGGTACCGCCATGGCGGCGTACCGTCTTCGTGACCGGGTCGGTGACGGACGGAGTTCTGCTTACCGCAGTCTTCGGGCGAGAGGAAGAGAAAGCCCGCAGGCGTCCACCTGCGGGCTTTCATGGTGCGGACGAGAAGATTCGAACTTCCACGGGCTT
>RFIU01000227.1 GCA_003695555.1 Alphaproteobacteria bacterium | reverse complement strand
TTTCGCTGATCCCGGAGGGCAACATGATGCCCGCCTGCCGTGAGATCCGCCCGCACAGGGCGTGAAATCCGGCGACTGTGAGGTTCTCGACGTTCTTCAACTTTCGTTCGAGGTCGCTTGCCAGCGGACGGCTGTGACAGGTCAGCAGGGTCTTTCGCCCGGCAGCCGCGGATCTGAGAGCTTCCTCGATGGCTACAACCGTCTTGCCGGTCCCTGCACCACCTCGAACAAGTGCTCGCGGGATATCGGCGATGATATCGAGGATCTGGTACTGCGACGGCTCAAGGACACGAAACTCCGTATCGGCTTCAGCCAACGCGGCACCAATCCGGAAACTCAGCGTGAACGGATGTGCGAGTAGGCGTTCCAGCGCAACAATGCCGTCGCGCCCCAGCGGCTCGCAGTTGTCTGGGCGCTGGCCAGCCTTGAGCCGTTGGGCGATCCAATCGCCGAACGCTTCGCGAAATTGCCGTGAGCAGCAGAAGATTCGGGCTGGCCGATCGGCGCCAAGATCCCCAAGAGGCGCGCCGGCGCTCGGGAAGATAACCCCGTGAGCGGCGTGAATGAAGCGGCGTCGCCACCTAGGTGAAGCATTCAGCTTATTCAGGATCGCATGTTTTGCGTTGCGTGCTTGTGCAACAGGATCCTTGATCTTGTGTGGGAAGCCCCCGTGATCCGTGCTCCGCCACTGGCCGTCCCGCGGGTCGAACGAGATTTCCCGGCCGCCCTTGACCTCGAGTGCGAGAATGCCGTGCTCGGGATGCGCGACCAGGAAATCGCATTCGCCATCCTTCTCGTTGCCGAGCCTGTCGGTGCCCAGCCAGGGGCTCGAGTAGAAGACATGAAAACTGTCGTCTAGCACTTCGGCGAGACGATCATAGACGCGGACCTCTGCATTTCTTCTCGGATCATCCCGTATGGAACGTGGAAGCTGCCGTGGCCAAAGGACAGCCATCATTCCCTCCGAAGCATGTCTTCAAAAAAGCCAAGGCCGTTGCCGGTTCCATCGCCAATGAGCAGGCCTCTGTCGAGGAAGCAGTTGAAGGTTTCACAAGATGTTTCGGGAGCCAGGCAGCAGGCGTGACAGACCGACCGCGAGTAGCTGGTGATGGCACTCATCATGTCGGTGATGCACAGCGGGTCCGACGAGCACCACTCAATGGCGCTGATTGCACGGTGAAGAATCCTCGCCATGCGCTCGCCCTTGCCCTGCCGCTCAAGCCCGCCGAGCGTCCCGTCTGCGTCTGGGGTCGCGGTATAGATCAGAATTCCGGCCATCTTTTCCTCGCCTGTCGCCGCATAGATCCTCTCCCGCAGCGAGGCAGAAGAGTAGCCGCATTCAAGAGTTAGCTGACGCATGAGGGCGTGCGCGAGCGTGTGGCAAAGCATGTAGCGTGGGGTAATCGCCTGGGGTGGCTTCGCACCTTCACCGTACCGTTCCTTCCAGTCGGCCTGGTGCCGCGCCTCGCACTCGGAAACGCGCGCTATGACGTCCTGCCGGTTTTCCCATCTCGACAGGCGCTCCTCGTTCAGGGCGAGAAAGATGCCTTCGCCACGGACCTCGATGGCTGGCAGCCAGTCAAGCGGGGCCTTGGAGAGCGGAGCAACCTCTGGCGAATCAGGATCGCCAGGTGGAATGATGCGGGTGAAGCCCTTGATGGCCCGCACCTCCCGCAGGCGGACGGCCCTCACGACGCGGGAGACCCACGGGTCAATCCCCTCGGGAACAGTCTCCCTGCGTATCTCGAATTCGTTGTCAAGCGTTCGACCGCGATGGGGCTCAGTCACGAACTGTCGGTACTCTGCTGGCCTCAGATCATCGGTTCTCAGCTGTTCGTAAGACCTGAGACGGGCGCGGATAGCCTCCGCCAGCTCGGCGGGGGACATATCGTGTTCCCCGAGAACACTCTGCAACCTGGCCCGTATGAATGGGTTTCTCAGGCCTTGATCGATGTACTCCTCTAGCCTTGATGGATCATCAAGGTTCGTCAGGTCGCTCCACAGGTCACCCAGATCTTCTTGAAGGGTATCCGACCACGGCGGGATACTCAGCGCGGACTCGATGACGGGAAAGTAGAGGTTCGACGCCCCTCGCTGGACGGCGTATTGCTCCCTGCCGCAATTCTCATCCCCATTGGCCAGCCATGGACGGCGGCCGCGACATCTGGGGCCGCTTTTCCACGTCTGCTGGGAAAAGATGCCATCCATCGACCTCTGCGCACCGCACTCCCGACAGCTGAGGATCAGACCGGCGAGGCCCGGCCCCTTGGATTTCAGGACGAGCCCCGGGTGGCGATCCGTGTTCTCCCGCTTCGCGACCCAGCATTCGGGCTCGTGTCCGACCCACCAGTCCCACGGAAACTCGTCGACATGGCCATGCTTGCACGCCATGACGAAGCGGACGGGAATGACAAATACCTTGTTGTTTCCATGTGCATTTTCGGTGCACTTAGGGCAGTAGCGGTAGGCCTTTCCCGGGTCGTTCTTCCATCGGCGCTCCGGCTTGATGACATCGCAGCGTGGGCACTGCAGCCATTTCGGGAAGCGCACGGCAACAAGACGCCGGCTATCCGGCTGGCCATCCGGTGTCCGCTCCAGTATCACAGGCGGCGTTCTGAAGCCCCTGACCCCGAGCTTCCTCTGAAGGCGCGTCTCGCGGATGACCTGCTCGTTCGCCAGTCCCGCCCTCGGGAAGGAGCGATCCCATTCCTCGAGCCCCGCGACGATGCCGGAAACGGCTCCTCCACCTGCTCTGAAATCCACGACGGAGCCGGGGCCAAATGTGGAAACGACTGCGCTTCGCCGCAGCTCCTGCAACTCATTCTTCATGCGTATCGTCCTTTGCCCTAAGTACTGGGGCCATCCTGAAGGGGGTTCCAGCCTCGACGGTCCGCATGGAGTTGAGGGTAGGCCATGCGGCGCCAGCATCGCGACCGGCAGCTCGACGGGCGGCAGCGCGCTCGGCGCTCTGAAGAAGGGATGTGTGCGGCGCCCAGTCGCTCCAGTAGACCTGCGGCGATCTCGCTCGCCATCTGTCGAGGCGCCGTTCGAGTTCGTCCCCCACGGCCGTTTCCTCCGGATCGATCCGTTGCGCTCGATCGACGATACGGTCAATGATGGCCATCGCCTCTTCTTCCGCCTCGTCGTCCATGACCGGGGAGTCCAGCATGCCGGGGACAAGGTGCCTGACAGCGGCCACGAGCGCTGCATGAAGTGCCCTGTCGCGAGCGCGCGCGGCGAACGGAGTAACGCTTGTTGCCTCGACGTCCCGATAGAGGGTGCGGTGCCAGCTGCAGAATGTCTCGTAGTGTGAACGGTCTCTCGCCTTGGCGTTGTTGAGGACGGAAACGACAAGGCCGCTCACGGCACCGCGCCCGACGCGGCTTGTCGACTGGATGTACTCTGCGATCGTCTTGGGTTGCCCGTTGACCAGCATCAGACCCAGTCGGGAGATGTCGACGCCAACACTGACCATGTTCGTCGCCAGCACTGCATCGACTGCGCCGGGAGAGCCGACCTTGATGTCAAGAAGGTCGAGCATCTCGCGGATCTCTTCCTGGGTCCGGCGAGAGGTGAGCTCTTCTACGTTGGATAGAGGCCGTTTCTCTTCGGACCGCGCGTTGGCATAGAGAGCGATACTGTCGGTGACGTCATCCTGCATAAGGACCAGGGCGCCACCGAGCTCA
>RFIU01000226.1 GCA_003695555.1 Alphaproteobacteria bacterium | reverse complement strand
CTGCGATACCGATCCTCTCAAGAGCCTGATTGACCTTGCGGGCAAGGTGACGCAACGGTTCCGGCTCTTCAACGCCGGCCCATAACAGCCTTGGCTGTCGTTCGTTTCCAAACAGGCCGACGCCGGCAAGACGCAGATCGAAGGGAGAAAATCCGATGCCGGCAAGCGCACGGACGATCTCTTCCAGGTGACTGGGCGGAACCTCGCCGATGAAGCGCAGCGTCAGATGGAACTGGTCGTCGCGCTGCCATTTCGCTCCCCGGATGCCTCCGCGCAGCAGTCCCAGAGAGCGGCGAACCGTTTCCGGCAGCTCGATACCCACGAACAGGCGCATCATCTTCACCCTCCATGGCTTTCATTCGCCGTCCCGACGGCGGGCGACGGTAATGCCGGGCAGCGACCTGCAAGAGCCGATTCGACCAGGGGGGCAAGCCGGGCAACGATCCGCGCCACGCCATCCCGATTGGGATGGATGCGATCGGCCTGATTGAGTTCGGGGCGTGCCGCAACATCGACGAGGAAAAAGGGATCGAAACAGAGCCGGAAACGCCGTGCGAGGTCGGGATAGATCGCTTCGAAACGACGGACATAGTCCGGGCCCAGGCTTGGCGGCGCACGCATGCCCGTCAGCAGTACCGGAATATCGCGCTTTTGCAGCTCGCTCACAATAGCCGACAGATTGTCGCGAACGATCGCAGGATCAATGCCGCGTATCGCGTCATTGGCGCCGAGTTCGAGGATCAGCAGATCCGGAGCGCGAGGCAGGCCGGCAAGCGTCCATGCGAGTCTGGCCCGGCCGCCGCTCGTCGTTTCGCCGGAAACGCCGGCATTGATCACCCGGACGGAATATCCATCGCGCCTTAGCGCCTCTTCGAGCCGGGATGTGAAGCCGTCTTTCGCCGGCAGGCCGTAACCCGCCATCAGGCTGTCGCCAAAGCCGAGGATCAGGAATTCCCGCTCGTCTGTGCGGGCATCGGACGCCTTGACGTCAGTCGGGAAACCGCTTGCCAATGTCGTCAGCATGACCAGAAGCAGGGCGAAGGCGGCAGCGAATCGAATGGTCGGGCGCATGACACTGGCCAAGACAAGCCGGTCTGCGGCAGACTGCCCGCAACGCAGCGGATGCACAGCATGCGAAGATGAGCGAGGAAGGACCGATACCATCATGACCGACACAATGACGCCGGCCGACCCATTGATCAATCTCGAACAGGTCACGCTGACGCTCGAATCGCGAGCCGGCAAGGTCGAGATCCTCAAGGGCATCGATCTTGTCATCGCATCCGGTGAGACGATTGCGATTCTCGGCCCTTCGGGTTCGGGAAAATCGTCGCTGATGGCGGTGATGGCGGGCATTGAACGGGCGACCGGCGGAAGGGTGATGGTCGATGGCATCGATTTCAACCGCCTCGACGAGGATGCGCTGGCGCTGCATCGCCGCGGACGCTTCGGCATCGTCCTGCAGTCCTTCCATCTGATTGAGACGATGACCGCACTGGAAAATGTCGCGCTGCCGCTTGAGATTGCCGGGCGCGCCGGGGCCTACGACCGGGCACGTGCCGAACTCGCTGCCGTCGGGCTTTCGCATCGTCTTCATCATCATCCGGCCGAACTTTCCGGTGGCGAACAGCAGCGCGTCGCGATCGCCCGCGCCCTGGCGGACGATCCCGCCATTCTGTTTGCCGACGAACCGACCGGCAATCTTGATGCGGCGACGGGACGAGAGGTGATCGAACTGATCTTTCGCCTCCATCGCGAACGTTCGACGACTCTGCTTTTGATTACTCACGATCCGGTGCTTGCCGAACGTTGCGATCGGATCCTTCAGATGAGCGACGGCCGGATCTTTTCGGAAGAATCCGGGAGGCGGGCGAATGAGAATGGATGAGAGCGGGCCGATGATCGGCCGCTGGGGACTTGCCTGGCGCCTTGCCCGCCGCGAGCTGCGGGACGGCCTGAAGGGATTTCGCGTTCTTATCGCCTGCCTGGTGCTCGGCGTTGCGAGCATTGCCGGTGTCGGCTCACTCGGGGCTTCCCTGCGCGCCGGTCTTGCCGAACAGGGGAGGGTGCTGCTGGCCGGTGACCTCTCGGTTCGAAGCTTTCAGCAGCCGCTGTCGGTCGAAGTGCTCGAAGAACTGCGCAAAGCCGGTACGGTCGCACGCACAGCGACTCTTTCCACCAACATCTTTGCGGTCGCCAATGGCGAGCGCGCTCTTGCCGCGCTGAAAGCCGTCGATGATCATTATCCGCTCTATGGTGATCTGACATTTTCGCCGACTTCAAGCCGAGATGCGGTACTAGAACGGCGAAATGGCATGGCCGGGATCGCCCTTGCGCCCGAGCTTGCCGAACGGCTGAAGGTGCATCCTGGCGATCGCATTCGTCTCGGCAGCAGCGAATTCGTATTGCGTGCTCTGCTCGTCAGCGAACCGGACCGTATCAACAGCGGCATGCGGCTGGGGCCGACCGCGATGATCGACTTCGATGCGGCAGGCAATACCGGCCTGTTGGCGCGAGGCAGTCTCGTCACTTGGGAAGCCAAGGTCCGTCTGCCGCCCGATGCCGATCCCGAGATTCTGCGCCGCTCGCTCCTTGATCGTTTCTCCGACCAAGGGCTGCGGGTGACGACGCGCAATGGCGCGGCGCCTGCCGTGCGGCGTTTCATCGATCGCTTCGGACACTTCCTGCTGCTCGTCGGCCTGACTGCGCTGCTGCTCGGCGGGGTAGGGGTGGCGAATGCGGTTACCGCCTGGCTGGAACGCAGACGGGCGACGATCGCCGTTTTCAAACTGCTGGGCGCAGATGGCGCCATGGTCGCACGCTGCTATCTGCTGGCTGTTTTCGTGCTCGCCGCAGGGGCCGCCCTCGCCGGCGTCGTAATTGGTGCAGCCGTCCCCTGGCTCGGCGGGACGCTGGTGACCCGCTGGTGGCCAGTTCCGCTTGCCGTCGGCCTTTACCCTATACCGCTCGCCTTCGCCTTTGCGGCCGGTCTTGCAATCACCGGCGGCTTCATCGCCATTCCGCTTTCGCGAGCCGTAGCGACCCGGGCCGGGCATCTTTTCCGTGGCCCGGTGTCGGGTGAGGAATCGCAGGCTTCCATTTCGGCGAAGACCGCGGCCCTGATGCTCGTGGTCAGCGTACCGGCGGCGAGCGTGTGGCTTGCCGAGCGCCGCGACCTTGCCATCGGCTTCGTTCTCGGGGCCGGCTTGAGCATCTTCCTGCTGACCGTATTGGCAAAAACTCTTCAGGCGGTGCTGCGCCGTCTGCCGCGACCTCGGATGATCGCATTGCGCATGGCGCTTGCCAATCTTGTGCGACCCGGCGCCCGCACCGTGCCGGTGATGGTTTCGATCGGTCTCGGATTGACTCTGTTTGCCACTCTGGCCCTGGTCGAAGGGAATCTGCGCCGCGACATCTCCGGTGATCTCAGCAGGCGAGCACCCGACTTCTTCTTCGTCGATATCGCCAAGAACCGGCGCGCCGCTTTCGAGAAGGAGGCCGCTGCCTACGCCGACCGGGATGGCGAAGGGCTGAAGCTCGTGCCTTCTTTGCGCGGCACCATCATCCGATTGAACGGGCGTCTGGCCGATCCTGAAAAGGTATCGCCCGACGTGCGATGGGTGCTGCGAGGAGACCGCGGGCTTTCATTCTCCCGCCGGCTTCCCGATTCGAACCGGCTGGTGGCCGGTCGATGGTGGCCGGAAGACTATCATGGCCCGCCGCTCGTCTCGATGAGCGCGAACGAGGCGCGCGGCCTGGGGCTCGATGTCGGCTCGACGATCACTCTCAGGGTGATGGGGCGGGAAATCACCGCCACCGTCGCCTCACTGCGCGAAGTGCGATGGCGCAGCTTCGGCTTCAATTTTGTCATTCTCTTCGATCCCGCGACCCTGGCGGATGCCCCCTTCACCTGGATGGCGACTCTCCGGCTCGCCGATCCGGATGTCGAGACGGATGCCTATCGCTCGCTCACCGATGCCTTTCCGGAAGTGACCGCGGTCCGGGTGGGCGATGTGCTGGGCGAGCTTGATGCGATCCTTGCGCGGATGGCAATAGCGATCCGCCTGACCGCCGCCCTGGCGCTGATCGCCGGCATCCTGGTGCTGGCCGGGGCGCTTGCCGCCCAGCAGCGCATGCGCCTGCACGAGGCGGCCGTTCTGAAGACGCTGGGGGCGCGAAGGCGCGACATCGCCCGGATCCACGCCCTCGAATATCTGCTGCTCGGCGCGCTGACTGGCGGACTTGCCTTTCTTGTCGGCGGAGCGGCCGGCTGGCTGGTGGTGACGAAGGTGATGAACATTTCCTTCATGGCGCTGCCCGGGGTGGTCGCGACGACGGTTCTCGCCGGCATGGGCTTGGTGCTGATGCTCGGCCTCGGCGCCAGCCATGCCACCCTCGGCGTGCGTCCCTGGCGTCTGCTGCGCGAAGCCTGACCTGCCGCCTTGCGTCAGTGGTTCTTGAAAGGTGTGTCGGGAAACCCGATATTGGGCGGACACAGCGTGGCGCCCTGCCCAGGGGCGCACGTCAACAAGAAATGACGGGCAACCAACGAGAACAACGGGAAGGAGTTGACGACAGATGGCCGATCGCATCGATCCATCGGGTCTTGCGCGCTCGCGCACCGCGACCACGGTCGCGATAGACGCGGGTCTGCGTACCTATATGCTGCGGATCTACAATTACATGACGAGCGGCGTTCTGCTGACCGGCATCATGGCGATGCTCGGCTATCAGCTGCCCGTTCTTCGGGATCTGCTGTATCAGACGGTGATGACGCCGGCGGGAATGCGCGTCGGGCTGACCGGTTTCGGATGGCTGGTGGCGATTGCGCCGCTCGGCTTCGTGCTGGTTCTCTCGCTCGGCATCAATCGGCTGAAACCGGCGACCGCGCAGATGCTCTTCTGGGCCTTCGCGGCGGTAATGGGGCTGTCTCTTTCTTCGATCTTCATGGCCTATACCGGCGTTTCGATCGCCCGGACCTTCTTCGTGACCGCCGCCTCATTCGCGGCCCTGTCGATTTACGGCTACACGACGAAGCGGGACCTTTCCGCCTTCGGCAAGTTCCTTTTCATGGGGCTGATCGGCCTGCTGGTGGCCATGCTGGTCAATCTCTTCGTCGCCTCATCGGCCATGGACTTCATCATCTCGGCGATCGGCGTGCTGATCTTCGCAGGCCTGACCGCCTATGACACGCAGCGTCTGAAGAGGCTCTATTATGAGGTGGGAAACGCCGGTGAAGCCGCGCAAAGAGTCGCGATCATGGGTGCGCTCGCTCTTTATCTCGACTTCATCAATCTCTTCCTCTTCCTGCTTCGCTTCATGGGGCAGTCCCGCAACTGATCCTTCGAATCCAGACGGCGATCCGCTGTTCTGCGTTTTGCCTGATAACCGCCGGTTTCCTGCCCGGGGACCGGCGGTGTCTTTTTTCGATGAAGGACCGATGGGAACGGAATCGTCGCCCTGCGCGGGCTTCAGCCTTCGGCTCGTGCCCACAGGCGCAGCAGACGTCGCTCGAAATGGGCGAGCACGCTCGAAAGTCGTTCGCCGCGGCGAATGATCCGATTGTCCATGCCGACGAGCAGGAAAAGCGGCCGTCCCGCAGCAGCGCTCTGCGTGCCGCGAGGCCCGGGGCGGGTCTTGACCAAACGATAGGCTGGAAGTTCCCGTGCGCCGCGATAGACGAGGAAAGCGATCTCGTCACGCCCCCATTCCAGACGGTAGTCGCGCCACTCGCCGGCAGCGACCATCCGGCCATAGAGATCTTGCAGACGTCGCCATTCTTCGCGATCGAAGAAGAGGCGGCACGAAGCCATGTCGCCCCCACTGCAAGGAACGGGTGCTCCACCCGATTGTCTCTTCGAAGTAGATTCGCCTGCACTCATCGCACCGACGAGCTTCGCTCGTCACGCAACGGATTGCAACCACCCATCTTGAGGAAATGGCCGGAACATCTCTTGTTTCTTCAATTATTCCCGTTTCGAATGGCGGTTTCCGGTTCCTGTATCCTTGTGAGACTGGAAGATTGTTCACGAATTATGCCTGTTCACGGAAATGTGATTCCAGCAAACTACACAAGACGTGTTATCATATTATTCAGGATCCATCACAGGCTCGCCATGCATTTTTCATGATGCTGTTCCCGGTGTGCCGGGAGGCGGCCGGCAAAAGGCAATAGCGCAGCAGGTAAGAGAAGCAGGAAGGGGAAAGTGCGGATGAGCGGGCAGGATCTCCATATCGAGGATACGCCCGGCTGGCATGCGAAGGACATGGCCGACGAAGGTAGTAGCGTGCCCGAGGTCGCCCGTATCACATCGCTGGACCTCAAGGAGGCGCTGCGAAGGGGATTTGACGACTTTCTTGCCCGACCGACGCATCTGATCTTTCTCGGCGCCATTTATCCCATCATCAGCATCCTGCTGTTCTTCTGGATTTCCGGCCGGAACCTCTGGCCGCTCGTCTGGCCGCTCGTGGCGGGTTTTACCCTGGTCGGGCCGCTTGCGGCCATCGGGCTTTACGAGATCAGTCGGCGACGCGAACGTGGCGAGACGGTAAGCTGGCGCCATGCCATCAGCGTACTGGATCGTCACAGGTTATGGCCGCTTTCCGTCGTCGCCCTGGTGCTGTCCGCGATCTTTTTCGCCTGGGTGGCGTCGGCGCACGCCCTCTATGTGGCCTTCTTCGGCCCTCCCTACGGGGTGACGATTGACGAACTCGTCCGTCAGATCTTCCAAACACCGCAAGGATGGAAACTGATCTTCTGGGGCAATCTCATCGGCCTCGGCTATGCAATTCTCTCCATCATGGTCAGTCTGGTATCCTTGCCCTTGATCGTTGATGGCGAACAGGATGCGGTGCGTGCGATCATCGTTTCGGTGCGGGCGGCACTGAAGAATCCTATGCCGGTGGCGATCTGGGGACTGATCGTCGCGGGAACCGTGTTTCTGGGTGCATTGACCGGCTTTCTTGCCCTGGCGGTACTGTTTCCCATTCTCGGGCATGCCACTTGGCATCTCTATCGCCGTCTCGTTGCATGCGAAGGTATGACCGCCGGTTCGTGACGGCATGATGGCGGATCGGGACCGGCGGCCTTTAAAGGGATCCCGGTCCGTCTACTCAAGGGTGCCCCCTCGCGGGACGGGCTACCGATCATCGGTCCCGTCCCGCCATGCCTCGCGATTCCCCCGTGGGCGACTTTTTCCTGTGAGTCGTTCCCCCTCACTGTGGCATCTTCACTCCTCATTTTAGATGATGGCACGATGGTTGCTTGCCATACGGGCGAAGCTCCCGTGAAAGGGCAGATTCTGCCGGTCATGCTCTGTCAAGTGATGATCGGCCGCGCGGGCGAGTGACGGAAAGGCGAAGAAGGCAATGGCGCTCAACGGCATCATTTCGACCTCATTGACGGGACTGACGGCCTCACAGGAAGCGCTGCGGGTCACCTCGGACAATATCGCCAATGTCAATACGCCGAACTACGCGCGTCAGGCTGTGCGTCAGCAGGCGGTGCTGGCGGGCGGCAAGTCCAACGGCGTGGACATCCAGGCTATCGAACGGGTCGTCGATCGCTTTCTGGAGCGAGCCGCGCTTTCCTCCACCTCTGACGCCGATCGTGCCGAAATCATGAATCTGCTCCATGACCGACTGCAGGCGGCACTCGGCAGGCCGGATTCCGGCAGCAATCTTTCGGCACGGATGAATACGCTCTTCGAGTCCCTCGGCAGCTTGGCGTTGAATCCCGCCGATGCGGTGACACGCCAGCAGTTCCTCGGGGATCTCGGTGCCTATACCAAGGAAATCAGCCGAATCGCCTCGGTCATTCAGGAGCTGCGCGGGGATGCCAGCACCGAGATCGAGGCGCGTCTGCCTGAAATCAACGACACCATCCGGGAAATCTTCGATCTCAACGCCAAGGTCATCCAGCAGACGGTTCTTTCCGGCGAGCCGGGGGCGGCTGAAAATCAGCGTGCCGCGGCGCTCGACCGGCTGGCCCGCAATCTGGATATCCGCCTGATCAACAATGATGACGGTTCGGTCGATGTCGTCACCACCACCGGCATCCTGCTGGTGTCGCGTTCGGCCTATGCGAAGCTGTCCTATTCGGCGCCCGGTCAGGCGGATGCGGCAACAGACTTTCCGCCGATCGAGGTCCGGCGCATCAATCCGATTAGTGGTGCGGAAACCGGCACGGCCCGCGAACTCGACGGCGAGATCCGCTCAGGAACACTGCGCGGCCTGCTCGACATGCGCGACAAGGAACTGGTCGACGTTTCGCTCGCGCTCGGCGAGCTTGCGGCCCGTGTGGCTGACCAAATCAACGGGGTTCACAATGCCAATGTCGCCTTTCCGCCCCCCAATCAGTTGACCGGCAATGTCGTCGGTCTGGCGAGCACGGCCCCGCATCGCTTTACCGGCATCGCCGAGTTCGCGGTCGTCGATCAGGCGGGGACGCTGGTCGCCAAAACGAGTTATGACTTCGACGCCAATCCCGGGGCGACGATCGCCGACGTGGTGGCGGCGGTCAATGCCGGCCTCGGCGGCGCGGCGACACTGAGCTACAGCGCGGGCGTAATGCAGTTCACGGCGGCAAACGCCACGGATGGCGTCGTCATCGCGCAGGATCCGACGACACCGAGCGACCGGGCGGGGCGGGGCTTTGCGCATTTCTTCGG
>RFIU01000225.1 GCA_003695555.1 Alphaproteobacteria bacterium | reverse complement strand
TGCTAAAATCATTTATTGAAATTGGATCGTTTCTTGATGCTGTTCATTTTTAATGGGTATATGGCAAAAATTTCCGTTTTGCCCATGCCCACCTGAACGAGCGTGCGAGATTCATCGCTCCCGCGCGCGATCTCACGAAAACGTGATCGATTATCGCGAGAATGTGAACAGAGAAATACCACCATGGGCTTTTCATGCACGAAAGTTTGTGTTCAAGCTTTGCGCACCGATCCACAACTCATGCTTACAAAGGGAGACGGAAGATGATGGGACCAAAAACGCTCGCTATGCTGCTCGCGGGGGTGGGAATCGTGGGGCTTTCCGCGGTGGCTCATGCCGAGCATGAAACCGAGCGGGCCGCCCAGTTCGGTATTTCCGCCGATATGCGGATGAAGGTGAAGGACAGCTATATCGTCACCTTCTCGGATTCGATGCCGGCCGCTGAGGTCGAATCCTATGCCAAGGCGATGGCCCGCGATTACCATGGCAAGATCCTTCACATCTACAGTTCGGCGCTCAAGGGCTTTGCGGTGCGCATGCCGCGGGCCTCGGCGATGCGCATGGCGCAGGATCCGATGGTGATGCGCATGGAGGACGATGCGGTCGCCTTCGCCATGGACGGCAAGCCTTCAAAGACCAAGAAGGGCGGTTTCGGTATCGCTTCTCACACCAGTGGCTCGCAGACGACGCCGTGGGGCATTACCCGCGTCGGCGGCTCGATGGACGGTTCGGGGCTCAATACCTATGCATGGGTCATCGATACCGGCATCGATCTTGACCATCCTGATCTCAATGTGAACACGGCATGGTCGAAAAGCTTCGTCACTGGCCTCAGCTCGCCGGACGACGGCAACGGCCACGGCACCCATGTCGCGGGCACGATTGCCGCCAAGAACAACGGCTTCGGCGTCGTCGGCGTCGCCGCAGGTGCGACGCTGGTCGCGGTGCGCGTGCTCAATTCGCAGGGTTCCGGTTCCTTCTCAGACATCATCGCCGGTGTCGATTATGTCGGAACCGGCAGCATTCCGGGCGATATCGCCAACATGTCGCTGGGCGGTCCGGCGAATTCCACGCTCGACAATGCGATCATCAATGTCGCGAACATGGGCGTCTTCTTCTCGCTTGCCGCCGGCAATGAGTCGCAGTTTGCGGGCAATGTCTCGCCGGCGCGGACCAACCATGCGAATGTCTATACGGTCTCGGCAATCGACTCGAACGACAATTTCGCTTCCTTCTCGAACTGGGGGAATCCGCCGGTCGATTGCGCGGCGCCGGGCGTCAGCATCTTCTCCACTTACAGGGGCGGCACCTATAGGACGCTTTCGGGCACCTCGATGGCCGCGCCGCATGTCGGTGGCATCCTGTTGATCAACAATGGGACGGCCTTCGCCAGTGGTACCGCGAATGGCGATCCGGATGGCAATCCGGACCCGATCTGCCACAAGTAGCCGCCATACGGGGCTCCCACGGCTCACTCACGAGGAGGGTGGAGGCCACACCAAGCCCCCCGCTTCGCTCTCCGAACAGAGCCGATGCCACGGGAGGAGACGGCCGGACCGAGGTCCGGCCGTCTTCTATTGTTCGGGAGTTCGCTCAGCCGCTTGGAAGAAACCTGAAGAGACGCTCTGCCGGTGGATCCGATGACCCTTGTGCGAACCTCGTGGCCTTCTCGCAGGCGATCATATGGGGGGATAGCAAACAACAGGCATCTCACTTGCCGGTCATGGGCAACCGGAGACTAAACCCGAGCGGTTCCCGTCTGGCGGCGATGACGATCGCTCGCAGGGTCATGACCGAAAGATCGCCCCTCATGCCGCCGCCAATCATGTGGCACCTAACCGGCTGGCGAGAGGTGGGTGTCCCGCCCGCGAGGGTGAGGCTTACGTCCCTGGTGGGCGGCCGCCACCCGGTCCGTTCTGACCGGTGCCAGGAGCAAAGCGGCCGATATTGGCGAAGAGCTGCTGAAAGAAGCTGAGCGTCTTGCCGCGCACCGGCGTCTTGTCGCTGCGGATACGAACCCGACGGGCATCGGCCATCGTATAGTGCTTGACCGCCTTGACCGTGCCCCCGTCATCGAAGGCGATGGCAAGGATCTTCTGATCGATGGCGGTTTCCTTGAAGAAGCCCTTGCGCTTGGTCTCGCGCGATATGTAGTACCACACCTCGGGGCCGAAATCGCTGGTCGTCGATGGCGAGCCGAGACTGTCCTGGACCGAGCGGCGATTGTCCACTCCCGGCGAGATGGCATTGGCAACGGTGTCATCGAAGATGTAGCCGTGGATATCCTCGCCACGGCTGCAGGCGGAAAGCAGCAAAGCCGTGCCAAGCGTCAAGGCGAGCACGAAGAATTGCCCATGCGCCGGTCGGCAGCGGTCATTTCCATTCTTCCGATCGTTCGAGTTCATGCGATGCATCGTGACTACTTTGTTGCTTCTTTGCCCGCTTCCACCAGTCTTCCGGCCGCTGAACACGGGCGGGCGCTTGCCGGGCACCTGCGGCTCGGATAGAGCCAGATGCGCGTGACGAAATCAAGGCCGCATTCCGTGTTCCGCGGGGGGCGGGGAAGGACAGCAGAATGAGACTGGCGGACCACTTGAAGACGCTGATCAGGAATTGTCGGGCGCGAGGAGCGCGCAAGGCCCGTGCAGGTCGCCTTGCTAAGGAACTGCATGCCGCCGCGATTTCGGCGTCAAGGGATCCCGTCTTCTATCGCGAGTTCGGCGTGCCCGATACATTCGACGGACGCTTCGACCTTCTGCTGCTGAACATGTTTCTGCTTGCCGAACGGCTTGAGGGGGAGGTCGAAAAGACGCGGGATGCGAGGCGCGTGCTGCAGCTTGTGCAGGAGGCGATGTTCGACGACTTCGACCGGCTTTTGCGCGAGATGGGGGTTGGCGACATGTCGGTGGGACGCCATATCAGGAACATGGCCCGAGCCTGGGCGGGTCGGGTCAATGCCTACCGCACGGCATTGCATGGCGAGCGTCGCACGGAAGGCGAAACCGCCCTGAGCGAAGCATTGCTGCGAAATCTCTGGCGTTGCCCGAAGCCGGCGGATATTTCCGAAGATGAGTATCAGGCGGCGCATCGGTTGGCGCGTCATGCCCTTTCGGTGCGAGACAGGCTGACGGATCTGCCCTTCGACCGCCTGAACGAAGCCGCTGCGGTGCTAAGGCCTGCAGGCGGGCAGACGGAAACAGGACAATGAATGTAAAGAACAAGATGGTGGAAAAGACGGTTGCGCCGGAATTTTCCTGCCCGCTGACGCTCGACGAGCTGAAATCAGGGGAACGGCGCGAACTGCGCCTCGAAGCGGACGAGCGCGCCCGCCGGGCGCTGGCGCGGCGCTTCGGGCTCGAACGTCTAGATCATCTCGATGCCGAGATCACCGTCTGGCCGATCCGCGATGGAGTCGCGATCGAGGGGCGTTTCGACGCCAAGGGCGCACAGGTCTGCGTCGTCAGCTTTGCGCCGGTTCCGTTCGAGATGGAGAAGGCACCGATCCGCCTTCATCTTCTGAAAGAGGACGCGTTGCGCCGCCTGGAAGAGGAGTTGGGCGAGGCCATTTTCCTGGACGAGATCGATCATGATCTGCTGGAAGGAGAGGAAATCGATCTCGGTGAAATCGTCGCGCAATCGCTGATACTGGCGCTCGAACCCTATCCCCGTGCCGAAGGGCTGGCGCAGGAAACCCTGAAACGCCACGGTCTGGGCGATACGCCGGACGATGCGGAGCAGGTCATCTCTTCGGGCGAACATCGCGTCTCGAAAGGCAGTCCTTTGCAGGCGCTGGGCGATCTGCTCGCCGGTGCCGCCTCCGGCGGGAAGGGGAGGGGTGGGGATGGCTCCGGTTCGCAGGCGTGAAAGGGGACTGCCACCGGAAGCGACATGATCTCGACAGCGGCCCGGCCCGCTCGCTATAAGCGGACGAAAACCAGGGGCCGGCTTGAACTTCGCATGGCCCTGCCGTGCGAACCCGTGATACGGCGCGCCGAGGGGGAAGACGCGGTGACGGCGGGGGCGGGCAAGTGCGGCCAGACAAGGGGATCCGATTCTTGAAGGACAAATTGACCATAGCGCTGGACTGCATGGGCGCGGACGGCGCCCCGATGGTAGAGATTGAGGGGGCGGCGCTGGCGCGTATCCGTTACCCGAAAGCCCGTTTCCTTCTGTTCGGTCGCGCCGAGCGGATCCGTCCTCTGCTGGATGGTCATCCTGCACTCGTCGCCTGCAGCGAAATCATCGATACCGATCAGGTGATTTCGATGGAAGACAAGCCTTCTCAGGCGGTTCGGCGTGGACGAGATTCGAGCATGGGGCGTGCGATTGCGGCGGTGCGCGACGGTCAGGCCGATGTCGCGGTTTCGGCGGGCAATACCGGTGCGCTGATGGGGCTGGCCAAGATCATGCTGCGGACCATGCCGGGTATCGCTCGGCCGGCGCTCGCCAGCCTGATCCCCACCTATCGGGGAGAAAGCGTGATGCTCGATCTCGGCGCCAATATCGACTGTGATGCCGACAATCTGGTGGAGTTCGCGATCATGGGCGCGGCCTTTGCCCGCTCGGTGCTCGGGCTTCAGGAGCCGAGTATCGGCCTGCTCAATGTCGGGGTCGAGGATCTGAAGGGCAATGAAACGGTCAAGGAGGCGGCGGAAAGGCTGCGCGCCACGCGCCTTCCGATGCGTTTCGTCGGTTTCGCGGAAGGAGACCAGATTCCCTTCGGCAAGCTCGACGTTTTCGTCTGCGACGGCTTTACCGGCAATATCGCCCTCAAGACCTTGGAAGGAACGGCGCGCTTCATCTCCCGTCTGATCGGCGATGCCTTCCGCTCGTCCCTGATGGCGCGCCTCGGCTATTTGATATGTCGCCGCGGGATCCAGCAATTGAAGCTGCATCTCGATCCCAACCGGCACAATGGCGCCGTGATGCTGGGACTCAACGGTCTGGTGGTCAAAAGCCATGGCAGTGCGGACGGTGAGGGCTTTGCGACCGCTATCGGCGTTGCGGTGGACATGGCGCGTCATGAGCTCGTGCAGCAGATCGCCTCCGACATCGAGGGGTTGACCGAGACAGGCGGCAACGGCCGACAGGCGGTGGCACGATGAGCGTGCGCCGTTCGGTCATCGCCGGTACGGGAGGCTATCTGCCGGAACGTGTCGTCACCAATGAGGAACTCGCCCGTCGGGTCGATACCAGCGACGAATGGATCGTCGCGCGGACCGGCATCCGTCAGCGTCATGTTGCGGCCAAGGACGAGCTGACCTCGGATCTGGCGCTGCATGCGGCAGAGGCCGCGTTGGTCGCCGCCGGCCGCCGGGCGGGCGAGATCGACGGCATCCTGCTGGCGACGACGACACCGGATCTGACCTTTCCGGCCTCGGCTACGCGTGTACAGGCCGAGCTCGGCATGACCCGCGGCTTCGCCTTTGATCTGCAGGCGGTGTGTTCAGGTTTCATCTTCGCGCTTGCCCAGGCCGACGCCCTGATCCGCAGTGGCATGAGCGAGCGCCTGTTGGTGATCGGAGCGGAGACATTCTCGCGCATCCTGGATTGGGAGGATCGCACCACCTGCGTACTCTTCGGAGACGGCGCCGGGGCGGTCGTGCTGGAGGCCGGCGAAGGCGCCGGCACCCCCGCCGATCGTGGGGTACTGTCGGCGCGGCTGCATTCGGACGGCCGTCAGGCGGAACTGCTGAAGACGGATGGTGGACCGTCGAGCACCGGAACGGTCGGCAAGGTGCGGATGCTCGGTCGCGAGGTATTTCGTCACGCGGTCACCAATCTGGCGACGGTGATGGAAGAAACGCTGGCCGATGTCGGCGTTTCGACCGACGAAATCGACTGGGTGATTCCCCATCAGGCGAATCGCAGAATTCTTGACGGCACCGCCAGAAAGCTCGGTATCGATCCCGGCCGGGTAATCGTCACCGTCGATCGTCATGCCAATACGTCGGCCGCTTCGGTGCCGCTGGCGCTGGACGTGGCGGTGCGAGATGGCCGAGTCGCGCCCGGGAATCTTCTCCTTCTCGAAGCAATGGGCGGCGGATTCACATGGGGGGCGTGCCTGGTGCGGATGTGAAAGCCCGCGGATCCAAAGGCTTCGTCGCGTTCAAGTCAGATGCAGATGCAACCGCATCCTATAAGGTATTGATTTTTCGTGCATCTCTATTATTCTGACTGCTAGCGGACAGGAAGGGAGAGATGCCATGTCGGAGCATACGCTCACCCGCGCCGATCTGACGGAAGCGGTTTATGAGGAAGTCGGACTGTCGCGCAACGAATCCGCTCAGCTGGTCGAGTCGGTGCTGCAGATGATGATGGACCGTCTCATTGCAGGAGAGAATGTCAAGATTTCCTCTTTCGGCAGTTTTCTCGTGCGCCAGAAGGGCGAACGCATCGGTCGCAATCCGAAGACCGGCGTCGAAGTGCCGATCTCGCCGCGGCGTGTGGTTGTCTTCAGGCCAAGTCAGATCCTGAAGAGCCGGATTTCCGAGTCGCTCGATTCCAGCTCCTGACCGGCCGGGACAGGTGATGGCCGGCCAAGACCGCCCCGCATCATCTCCGTCTTCATCGGCTGCCGGTGACAGGCGTTCCTCCACCTCGGGCTCGCGCGGCAAGTCGCGGCGCGCCTTCCGGACGATCTCGGAAGTTGCCGAACTGCTCGGTCTGCCGCAGCATGTCCTGCGTTTCTGGGAGACCCGCTTTCCGCAGATCCGCCCCCTCAAGCGCAGCGGCAACCGTCGCTACTATCGCCCGGAGGACATCGCACTTCTGCAGGCGATCCGGATCCTGCTGCACGAAGAAGGCCTGACCATTCGCGGTGTCCAGAAACGTTTCCGCGAACAGGGGGTGCGCCAGACGGTCGAGGCGGTGCTGGCCGGCAGAAGGATGCAAGAGCGGGGCGAAGAACCCCCCCGTGCACCCCGCGAGGCGCCTGCTGCGCCGGTCGTCCCGCCGCCGGAGGCCGCTTCGCATGCACCGGAAATATCGTCGGAAGGCGGCAGGGTTTCTTTCAAGCCCGGCGGGCTTGCGCGTGAACTTTCACCGGATGAGGCCGCACGGGTCGCCCGCGATCGGCTGCTGCACGATACATTGGAACGCCTGCGACGGCTGCGTGCGCTGTTCGAGGAATAGGTCGGGCATTTGCGGCATGTTAGCGGCATGATCGCCACTGCGTCCGGTTGACTGCTCTCTTGCCCATTCCCTTCGAACGACTCTCAGCAACGACGGCGATGCCGTGTACCGCGTCCCTTACGTCGCGCATGGGGTTCGGTGCGGCGATGGAAATCGGGTGGCTTTTCGGCCAGCCAGCGGATGAAGGCGGCAATTTCGGGGTCCGCCCGCAGTGTCTCGATATCGGCGAAACGTCGCGCCAGCGTCCGGTCGTCGAACCGGCTGTGGATCTTGCGATGACAGATCGGATGCAGCCAGACTGTCCTGCTGCCGCCGAAGCGGCGCGGGATCAGGTGATGCCGTTCCCGGCGTTCGCCAAGCGGGCGGCCGCACAGGGCGCAACGGCTGTCATGGTCGCTTCCTTCCATGTTGCGATGAATGGCCGGATCCGACAGGCTTTGACAAGACATGGCCGCCGGTTCTAGCTGATCGCCGATAAAGCGTCAGGAGAGCCGCATCATGCCAGAAGACGGTCGTTGTTTCGTCCATCATCTCGAATGCAGCCGTACCGGCGAACGGCTCGACCCCGGGCGGGTGTGGAATCTGTCTCCTGCCGGTGCGCCGGTCCTGGTGCGCTATGATCTCGATGCCATCGGTCGGGCCGTCAGCCGGGACGAGATGACATCACGCAGCGGCGGCTTCTGGCGCTGGCGCGAGCTGCTGCCGCTTCGCTGCGAGGCGGATGCCATCGACCTCGGAGAGGAGGAGACGCCGCTGATCGCGCTCTCGCGTCTCGGTCCCTCGCTTGGTGCGGCGGCATCCGATCGGCTGATCGTCAAGGACGAAGGGCGGTTGCCGACCGCCTCCTTCAAGGCGCGCGGTCTCGCGCTTGCCGTGGCCATGGCACGGGGATTCGGCGTGCGGCGACTGGCGATGCCGACCAACGGCAATGCGGGGGCGGCAATGGCCGCCTATGCCAGCCGGGTCGGTATCGAGGCCCATGTTTTCTGTCCGGCCGATACGCCCGAAATCAATGTCCGGGAAATCTCGATGCTGGGCGCCGAAGTATATCGGGTGGACGGTCTGATCGACGATTGCGGTCGTCTTGTCGCCCGTCACGGTGAGGCGATGGGCTGGTTCGACTGCTCTACCTTGAAGGAGCCCTACCGGATCGAGGGCAAGAAGACGATGGGCCTGGAGCTTGCCGCCCAGATGGGCTGGCGGCTGCCCGATGTCATCTTCTATCCGACCGGTGGCGGCACGGGCCTGATCGGCATGTGGAAGGCGTTTGCCGAGCTGAAGGCGCTCGGATGGCTTGCCGAAGATGTGCCATTGCCGCGGATGGTGGCTGTGCAGGCGGCCGGCTGCGCGCCGATCGTGCGTGCATTCGAGGCGGGCGAGGAACATGCCGAGCGCTGGCAGGAAGCCGCGACGGTCGCTGCCGGCATCCGTGTGCCGGCGGCGATCGGGGACTTCCTGATTCTAAAGGCGCTGCGCGAATCGGGTGGCTTCGCGATCGCCGTGGAAGACGAGGCGATCCTTGACGCACGGGCCCGTGCAGCAGCCGAAGAAGGCGTGCTGCTGTGTCCGGAAGGCGCTGCTACGCTTGCCGCCTGGCAAATGGCGATGGAGGCGGGGCTGGTCTCACCCGAAGACCGTTGTGTGCTCTTCAACTGCGCCAGCGGGCTCAAATATCCCCTGGATGATCGCAGCCGCCCTTATTCGCCGGCGGAATTTCCCTGAACCGGTCACTCATCTGCCGCGTCTTTCTGCGGGCGAGTGAGCCCGAAGGGATGCAAGTCCGATCTGGCCGCTCGGCGACTTGGATGTTCAGAACACGATATCGTGATTTCGTGTGAAAACGCGAATCTGCTATGATTATTGGCCAATTTGTCAGGAAAGAAGGGGGGGAGATATGCCCGATATTCTCAAATTCGGTCGGTTCGGCGGGATAGCGGTTCTGCTGTTGGTGGGATCAGTGGTCGGGGTCGGGGCGGGGCCTGCTGGAGCAGGACATGGCTCCTCTCTTCCCGGCAAGGCGAATTCCCGGGCGCCCTCGGTGACGGCTGAAGGGAACAGGGCTGTCGAGGCGGCGAAGGGGCAGCTGCGCGACCTTCAGCCGATATTGAATGTATTGAAGCGCGAGACCGGAAAGTCGGGCACCAGTATGC
>RFIU01000224.1 GCA_003695555.1 Alphaproteobacteria bacterium | reverse complement strand
TTGAGCAGGATCGGCGCCGCCGCCGCCGCGGCGAACCGGCGACAGCCGTTGAGAATGCCGGCAAGCAGCGCGACCATCGAAACGAGGGCGAGATAGGGAAAGGTGAGCCGGGTCAGATCGACGGCGAGCGCGAACTTGTCGGGCTCTGCCCGAAAGCCGGGAGCGAGCAGCAGCATCGCCCAGGGCATCGCGAACTCGACGAGCGCGGTGAACAGCAGGAGGACGGCCAGCAGAAAAGCGAGGGCTTCTTCAGCGAAGCGACGCGCCGTCTGCCCGCTCGGGTCCTTCTCCAGCGCCTTGGCGAAGAGGGGCACGAAACCGGCCGAAAAGGCGCCTTCGGCGAACAGACGGCGGAAGAAGTTCGGCAGTTTGAAGGCGACGAAGAAGGCATCGGCCGCCGCCCCGGCGCCAAGATGACTGGCCATCAGCACGTCACGCACGAAGCCGAGCACACGGCTGATCAGGGTCAGCGATGAGACCGTGCCGACATTCGCCAGCAGCCCGCGCGCGCCTCTGCCTTCTTTCCGCCCGCTCATGGGGAGCTCCGTGCCTTCGCCCCCCCCTCGCGCGCCGGGCGCGTCCGACGGCCGGCGGCAGCGGCGAGCAGGGTGCGCGTGATCTCCTCTTCCCGTGTCCGCCCGGCGACCTTCCTGCCATCGGTCTCGGTAACATAGAAGACATCCACCGCCCGCTCGCCATAGGTGGAGACATGGGCCGAGCGGATGTCGAGGCCGAGGCCGGCGAGAGCGGCTGCCAGATCATGGAGCAGGCCGGGGCGGTCGGTGGCGTTGATCTCGATGACGGTGGCTCGCCGGCTCGCCTGATCGTCGATCAGCACGACGGGCTCGACCTTGAAGACTCTCCGGCGAGCCGGGATCGCCGAGCGTTCGCGCCGCTGCAGTTCCTTGACCGGTGGCGGCGCATCGTCGCAGAGCATCCGCCGGATCGCGTCTTCCAGCATTTTTGTTCGACCTCGCCGATCATTCGGCGTCGAATCGGGAAAGGCGACGCGGAAATTGTCCACCGCGATCCGGTCGCGACTGGTATGGATGCGTGCCCCGACGATCGACACGCCGGCCAGCGCGAAGGCGGCCGTCAGACGCGCGAATAGTCCCGGACGATCGGGGGCGACGACGGAAACCTCGAAAACACGTGCGGCCGGGTCCTCGCGCAGCTCGATGAGCGGGCCGGCCGTCTCGCCCGGTCGGCGATCCAGTTCCTCATAGAGTTGGCGCAGCAGCCGCGCATTGGCGGCCAGCGAGCGATCGTCCTCGGCGATCCAGTAGGCATCGGTAAAGCCCTCAATCAGCCGCTCGCGCATTGCGGCGGGCCAGTCCTCGAGAATCGGGGCGAGGGCACGCTTGCGCGCCGCCACCCGCTCTTGGCGGCCGGCATGGGCATGGCCGGCGATGAGGCGCTCTTCTGCCCGCCAGAAGAGTTCGCGCAGCAACTGGGCCTTCCACGAGTTCCACACTCCCGGTCCGACGGCGCGGATGTCGGCAACGGTAAGCACGAGAAGCTGGCGCAGGCGTTCCGGGCTCGACACCTGCTCGGCGAAGTCCTCGATCGTCTGGGGGTCCGACAGGTCACGCTGGAAGGCGGTCATGCTCATCAGCAGATGATGGCGCACCAGCCAGGCGGCGAGATCGGTTTCGGCGGGCGCGAGCCCGAGACGCGGACCGAGCTTGCGGGCGATGCGCTCGCCAAGCTCGGAATGGTCGCCGCCGCGGCCCTTGGCGATGTCGTGCAGGAAGACGCCGAGATAGAGCGAACGGCGAAGCTTGACCTTGTGAATCACCTCGGTGGACAGCGGGTGGTCCTCCTCCAGATCCCCGCGTTCGATCGCCGCCAGCAGACCGATCGCGCGGATGGTGTGCTCGTCCACCGTATAGTGGTGATACATGTCGTACTGCATCTGGGCGACGATGCGACCGAAGTCCGGCACGAAACGCCCGAGTACGCCGGCCTCGTTCATCCGCCGCAGATTGATCTCGGGATGGTCGCGCGCCATCAGTACCTCGAGAAAGGCGGCATTGGCCTTCTCGTCTTCGCGCAGTCTCCGGTCGATCAGACGCAGATTGCGGGCAATCAGACGAAGCGCCTGCGGATGGATGTCGAGGCCCGAATCCTGGGCGGCGGCGAAGATCTCGATCATTCTGCGCGGCTCGTCGGCCGGTTCGCCTTCGCTGCGGAAGGTGAGCCGCCGGCCTTCTATCCGGAAGCCCTGTACCGAGCGCCGCGGGGCAAGCCGGCCGAGCGCCTGGCCGAGGCGGGACTTCTGATTGCGCTCTTCGAGGACCGCGCAGAGGATGCGGGTGAGGTCACCGACCGTCTTGGCGGTCAGGAAATAGTGCTTCATGAAGCGCTCGACGCCTTTCAGACCGGCCCGTTCGCGATAGCCGAGTCGCCGGGCCAGTTCGGGCTGAACGTCGAAGGTGAGGCGCTCCTCGGCGCGATCCAGCATGAAGTGGAGGGTGACGCGGACGGTCCAGAAGAAGGCCTCGGCGCGCTCGAAGGCGCGGGCCTCGCCGGGTTCCAGGATGCCCGCCTCGATCATCTCGCGCGGCCGGCGAGCGCCATAGAGATAGTCGGTGATCCAGTAAAGGGTGTGAAGATCGCGCAAGCCCCCCTTGCCTTCCTTCAGATTGGGCTCGACGACATAGCGGGTGTCGCCCATCCGGGCATGGCGGGCGTCGCGCTCGGCCAGCTTTTCTTCCACGAAGGCGCGCCCCGTACGGCGCACCAGTTTGCGGCGGAAGTCGCGCTCGAGAGTGGTCACGAGATCCGTTTCGCCGGCGATCGCTCGCAGGTCGAGCAGGGCGGTGCGGATGGTCAGATCCTCTCGTGCCAGCTTTAGGGCCTCGTCGTGGCTGCGCACCGCATGACCGACCTTCAGTCCAAGGTCCCACAATGTATAGACGAAAAATTCGATCACCCGCTCGTGCCATCCGGTGCGACGGTAGGGGTAGAGGAACAGCAGGTCGATATCGGAATGCGGCGCCAGTTCGCCGCGGCCGTAGCCTCCGGTGGCAGCGATCGCCAGATGCTCGGCATCCGTCGGATTAGAGACCCGATAGAGCCGGCCGGTGATGACCTCAAAGAGGGCAGCGAGCAGGCCGTCGATCAGCCAGGACCGCTCGACCGCGCTGCGTCTCCCCGGTGCACCGGCTTCGTGACGGCGGCGGATTTCGGCCA
Source organism: Alphaproteobacteria bacterium (assembly GCA_003695555.1). Classification (GTDB taxonomy): domain Bacteria; phylum Pseudomonadota; class Alphaproteobacteria; order Sphingomonadales; family Rhodothalassiaceae; genus J084. Next base: position 156 of record RFIU01000224.1, on the reverse strand, counting down.
TGCCTGCCTGATAGAGCCCGCGTGTCACTTCGAGCACCGCACGCCGATATTCGCTTTCCCGTGCATCGGCGATTGCGTCCGTGAACGCCTCACGGGCGGCGGCACGGTCGAAGATCGCACGGGAATCGCGGATCCGCGATTCCCGTGCGATCTTCG
>RFIU01000223.1 GCA_003695555.1 Alphaproteobacteria bacterium | reverse complement strand
TCTCGCGCTCGCTCGACGATCTCGTCCGTCGCAACAAACCGGCGGTCGATCGCTTCACCGGTGAGACGCTGCCCGAGGTCGGCCGACTGGTGTCCGATCTCAGACGCGCGAGCCGCAGTCTCGAACGCCTGCTTGAGACGATCGAGGACCATCCATCCGAATTCCTCTTCGGCACAACCCGGCCGGAATATCATCCGCCCGCTGGATCCGGTGCCGGCAAACGCAAGGAGAAGCCATGATGCGACTGGCCGGATGGTTTCGTGGGATGCGCGGGGCGACAGTCCTGATCGCCGGGATGCTGCCGGTACTTTCCGGTTGCGGTTCGCTGGTCGATCTGAAGCCATCAGGTCCGCCGCCGGCACATTATCTGCTGCATCCCCCGACCCCGCGCACGGATGACGAGAGAGACGGGGCGGCGTTTGTTCTGGTCGCGGAGCCCGTGATGCCCCGGGCGCTGGCCACCGACGGCATTGCCGTACGGGAAGGCCGCTGGCGCCTCGCCTATCTGGCGGGTGCCAGATGGGGAGACCGGGCGCCGGTGATGGTCGCCCGCCTGCTGCGCCGCACGCTGGAAGCGATGCCGCAAGTCGTTGCACTCGGCGATGACGAGACGGGGCTGTCCGCGGGCTGGCGGCTGGTGAGCGAGGTCGATGCCTTCGAAATCGAGACGCCTGGCCCGGGCGCGCCGCCCGAACGGGTTCGCATCGCGATCGACATCCGTCTGATCCGGCTGCATCCTACCCGTCTGGTCGCCGAGCGCCGGTTGGAGGCCGCCCAGCCGATTTCCGCGCAAGGGGACGCGGGAGCGGCGGTGGCGGCCTTTCAGCGCGCCTTCGACGCGATCGAGGACGATCTTCAGGACTGGCTGGGCGGCATGCTCGCCGGGCAGAGCAGGTCTGCTGCGCCCGCAAGCTGATCCCCGGTGGCGCCGGCCGGCAGGAGAGGGCAGCGCTGTCGCCCGTCCGTTCAGTTCTTGCCGTCTTCCTTCTTGAGGTCGGAGAGCTGACGTTCGATGGCGGCGAGCTGCGCTTCCAGCGCCTCAAGGCGTGCCTGATCCGCGTCTTCCTGGTCGCTGCGGGTGTTCTTCGATCTCTCTGTCCGTTGGGCGGGCGCTGCCGATGCCGCCGGGGCCGGCTCGGACGATGGCCGAAGGTCCGCCGCCCCGCCGCTGCGCGATGCCTGGTCCCAGAACAGACGCATCGTCTGCTCGAAGGCGCGCATGCCCTGTTCAGTCATCTCGCCCATCAGCTTGAACATCGCCGTCGGGTCGAGGCGCTGACCGATCATCCGCCGCATCTCCTCTTGATGACTGACAAAGGTTTCGATCGAAGATTGCAGATAGCGCGGCAGCATGCCGGCGAGCGAATCACCGTAGAAGCGGATGAGGTGGCGCAGGAAGTCCTCGCTCAGCAGCGTCTGGCCGCGATTTTCCTGTTCAAAGATGATCTGGGTCAGTACCTGGCGGGTAAGATCTTCGCCGGTCTTGGCATCGCGAACGACGAAGTCGCGTCCTTCGCGCACGAGAGCGGCCAGATCGTCGAGGGTGACATAGGAAGACGACTCGGTATCGTAGAGGCGTCGGTTCGCGTATTTCTTGATGACGATCGGCGCGCCATCGTTCTTCTTTTGCTGGTGCGGGCTCATGCTTCCGGTCCCCTTGGATGCCCTTTCGTGAGGCTCGACTCTGGCGCGCTGCGCCCGACGATGGCAAGCCTTTTTCGCATTCGCACCATTGCGCTGCGGAAAAGATGCCGGTCAATGCCGGAATTCGCGCTTTCCGTCTTGGCGGGCGGCGTCCGGTATGGCACCGTGCTGCGATGCAATAGAAGGGCGGCTTCTCCGCCGCCGGGGGCATGAGAGCGATGGAGGACCGACTCCCGATCGGCGGGGCTGCGCATCCTGGGACCGCAAAAGAAGATCGATGACCAATCCAGGAGGGCCTGCGGGCGACCCATGCATGGGAGAGAGACGGATGAGCGAAAACGAAAGAGTGGCGCTGGTGACGGGCGGAACGCGAGGCATCGGTGCGGCGATTGCGCAGATGCTGCACGATCACGGCTTCAAGGTGGCCGCCAATTATCATGGCAATGACGAACGCGCCCGCGCCTTTCACGAGGATACCGGCATTCCGGTCTATAAGTGGGATGTCGCCGACTATGAGGCGTGTCAGGCCGGAATCGCGAAGGTGATGGCCGATCTCGGGCCGATCGATGTTCTGGTCAACAATGCCGGCATCACCCGCGACGCGACGCTCGTCAAGATGACCCGCGACATGTGGGATGAGGTGATCGATACCAATCTCGGTTCCTGTTTCAACATGTGCAAGGGCGTCTTTGCTTCGATGCGCGAGCGGGGTTACGGCCGGATCGTCAATATCGGCTCGATCAACGGTCAGGCGGGGCAGTATGGCCAGGTGAATTATGCCGCGGCGAAATCCGGCATACACGGCTTTACCAAGGCCCTCGCCCAGGAAGGGGCGCGCTTCGGCATCACCGTGAATGCGGTGGCACCCGGCTATATCGATACCGACATGGTGGCGAGCGTGCCGCAGCACATTCTCGAAAAGATCATCGCGAAGATCCCGGTCGGTCGTCTCGGCAAGCCGGAAGAGATCGCGCGCGCCGTCCTTTTCCTCGTCACCG
>RFIU01000222.1 GCA_003695555.1 Alphaproteobacteria bacterium | reverse complement strand
GCGCTCGACCGTTTCGAGTCGCGCCCGCTCGATCTGCGAGGCGAGGCGCGCGGACATGGCAGCCGGCGTGCAGGTGGGATCCTCGGCGCCGGCGATGAGCAGTGTCAGTACCGCGATGCGGGCGAGATCGTCGCCGATGTCGGCGCGCGCCAGCGCCCGGCAGTTGGCAAGATAGCCGTCGCGCGGACTGCGGGTGAAGAGGCTGCGCCAGCCGACAATTTCGTCGCCGCGGCACGTGCGAGTGGTGGCGGCGAACCAGCGCGCCATGGTTTCGTCGGCGATGGATTCCAGCCCCCTCTCCTCGACCAGCCGGATGCGCTCATCCCAACTTTCCGGCGAGCCGAAGCGCGGCAGGCTCGCCATCGTGACGATGCCGGCGACGCGCTCGGGATGGCGGGCGGCGGCGGCGAGTGCGATCATCCCGCCGATCGACACGCCGCCGAGGATGGCCCGGCCGACGCCCGCCCGGTCCATCAGGCCGGAAAGATCGGCGACATGATCCTCGATCGCGAATCCGGGGCCGGGCAGCGAAGAAAGTCCATGGCCGCGGATGTCCCAGAGCAGCAGGCGGACCGGTGCACCCAAGAGCGCTTCCGCCAAGGGCTCCCAAATCCGCAGATCGGTGCCGAGCGCATGGGCGAGCACCAGCACTGGCGCCTTTGCCGAGCGCGCGCCGCCGCCTCCATCGCCGCCACGCCATTCGTAATGGATCCACGCCCCGCCGACTTTCGCCATGCGCATGGCCGTGCTCCCATCGAGTGCACCCGCCTCACCCCTTCGGTCATGAATTCTAGCCCGCCCACGACCTTGCGCAAAAAGCAAAACCGGGACCGGCGCGTTCCCCTTCAGCTTCGTCCCGTCGGCATGTGATTTTTCGTGATGCCGCACTTTTCATAGTTTTTCTTTGCCTTGTTGCGCCCGATGTGCGACAAGGGCTGCGGATTTGGGTCGGCCGGCCGCGTTAGAACGTTTCCTGCCTATCGGATCAAGCGGCCCCATCGCCGACTTTCCGTCCCCATCCCACATGTCGAGGGTGCGCCCGTTTTCGTCAGGCCATGCGCATGGCGAGTGATGCACGGTGCGGCGTCCTCATGAAGCGAAGAGCGGGCGTCGCGCGATGATGATTCGCGCCGTCACGTCCCCCGTCCCGCCATCTTGCGATGGCCGTGGCGAGGATGGCGTCGGCGGCAAGCGGTCCCGCACAAATAAGAAAGATCATCCCTTGAACGGATTTGAAGAACTCGGCCTTTCCACCCCGCTGCTCGATGCGCTCGAGGCGAGCGGATACGAAAATCCCACCCCCGTGCAGGCGCAGGCGATTCCGCCTGTTCTTGAGGGCCGTGACCTGATCGCGACGGCCGCCACCGGCACCGGCAAGACGGCGGCCTTCGTGCTGCCGCTGCTCGAACGGCTGGCAGCGGCTCGTGCCGCCGGCGGGCGTCGTGTGCGCCCCGGCACGGCGCGCATCCTCGTCCTCACCCCCACCCGAGAACTCGCCGGCCAGATCACCGATGCGGTACGTCGCTATGGGCGCCATATCTCGCCGCGCACGGCGGTCATCGTCGGCGGTCAGAAGATGGGTCCGCAGTTTGCGGCCCTGCGCGGCGGCCTCGACATTCTCGTCGCCACCCCGGGGCGCCTAATCGATCATATCGAACGCGGTTCCTGCCGGCTCGATGAAACGCAGGTGCTGGTGCTCGATGAAGCGGACCAGATGCTCGATCTCGGCTTCCTGCCGCCGATCCGCCGGATCGCGGCGCTGCTGGCCGAGGAACGCCAGACGCTGCTGTTCTCGGCGACGATGCCGAAGGCGATCCGGCGACTGGCGGGCGAACTGCTCACGCAGCCGGCCGAAGTCACGATCGGCGAGGCCCGCAGTCCGGCCGAGGCCATCGAGCAGCGCCTCGTGCGCATGCCGCAGGCGGAAAAGCGTTCCTATCTCGTCGATCTGCTGAAGGCCGAAAAGGCGCCGCGCGCGATCGTCTTCACCCGTACCAAACGCGGTGCCGAACGCCTTCACCGTCAGCTCGAGCGCGCCGGTTGCCGCTCGGCGGCGATCCATGGCGACAAGAATCAGTCGCAGCGCCAGCGCGCGCTCGACGCCTTTCGGCGCGGCCGCGTCGAGATCCTCGTCGCCACCGATGTCGCGGCGCGCGGCATTGATGTTCGCGACGTTACCCATGTCGTCAATTTCGACCTGCCTCAGACGGCGGAAAGCTATGTTCACCGCATCGGCCGTACCGCGCGCGCCGGTAAGACCGGCATCGCCATCACCCTTTGTGATGCGAGCGAATCGGGGCTGCTCAGCGATATCGAACGGCTGATCGGCGTCCATCTGTCCGCCGACGGCTCGACTCGACCTTTCGAGGGCGGACGAGAATCGAAGGGCCGCGGCAAGGGGCAGGCATACGGGCGCGGCCGCCGTCCCCGCCGTCAGGGCCGTCCAGCCCGTCGCCGCGCGGCATAGAAAGCTGCGCTGCCGCCCGAGGGCAGGTCAGCAGAAAGACGAAAGGGTCGGCTCCTTTGGCAGGGGCCGGCCTATTCTTTTCCGGCCGCTCCAGCACGAATGTGCAGTGGCTGCACGCGCGATCCCCGATGGGATGCGTCGGCGCGGCTTATTCGATCGGGCAGCCTAGTGTCGGGAAGGGATGGAGGGCCGTCGGGGACTCGAACCCCGGACCCGCTGATTAAGAGTCAGCTGCTCTACCAACTGAGCTAACGGCCCGTTGCCGGCCCATCGCCGGCATCCCCGCGAAACGCTCCGGCGGTGCGGGGGCGGCGTTCTCCTAACCCAAAGCGCCGGGCCTGTCCAGCCCCCTGCCGCAGCTCTTCAGCCTTCGGTGATCCGGAAAGGGTTGAAGTCGGTGCCGCGGTCGAAGACATCGACGCCTTCGGCCCGCTTCAGCCAGCCGACGATGCGGTAGGTGACGGGGGTGAGTAATGCCTCCCAGCCGACCTTCAGGGCATAGTTGCTCGCCATGACCGCGACAAGCAGCTCGATCGGCCATACGCCAAAGAAGGCAAGCGGATAGAAGATCAGGCTGTCGAAGCCCTCGCCGACGATCGTCGAACCGATCGTGCGCATCCACAGATGGCGCCCCTCGCTCCACACCTTCATCTGCGCCATCACCCAGGCATTGGCGAATTCGCCGACCCAGAAGGCGGTGAGCGAGGCGGCGACGATCCGCGGCGTGATGCCGAAGACCTGCTCATAGGCACGCTGTCCGACCCAGCCGTCGGCAGGCGGCAGGGCGACGACGATGCCGGCCATCACCGCCATGAAGATCATCGCGCCGAATCCCGCCCAGACGACGCGCCGCGCGCGGGCATAGCCATAGACCTCGGTGAGCACGTCGCCGAGGACATAGGAAAGCGGGAAGAACAGGACGCCGGCACCGAAGGAGACACCGGCGATCGACGAGACCTTCGCCGCACCGATCAGATTCGAACAAATGAGAATCGCGACGAAGGCGGCCATCGCGAAGTCGTAATAGCGAAAGCCGCCTCCTCCCAGCTCCGCGGCCGCGAGGCGGCGGATGGTGCCGCCGTGCCCGGGCCGGTTTCCGCCCCGGCGCGTAACGCCGGCCGTTACGCCGGCAGGAGGATCATCGCGCCCGTTCATCCGTACTGCTTCATCAGCCGCGCCTTCTGACGCTCCCAGTCGCGGCGCTTGATGTCCTCGCGCTTGTCGTGCGCCTTCTTGCCGCGCGCAAGTCCGAGCAACACCTTCGCCAGGCCGCGCCGGTTGAAATAGATCCTGAGCGGCACCAGCGTCATTCCGGCACGCTGCACGGCGCCGGAAAGACGCCGGATCTCGCGCTTGTGCATCAGCAGCTTGCGAGGCCGGCGCGGTTCGTGATTGTGAATGTTGCCATGAGTGTATTCCGGGATATGAGCGTTGATCAGCCAGATTTCGCCATTGCGGATCTCGGCGTAGGATTCGGCGATATTGGCGCGGCCCATGCGCAGCGACTTCACTTCGGTGCCGGTCAGCGCGATGCCGGCCTCGAAGGTCTCCTCGATCTGATAGAGATGGCGCGCCTTGCGGTTCTCGGCGACGAGACGGCCCTCGAAGTCCTGCTTCTTCGCCCTGCTCATGATCGCCTCACCCGCTCCCGGTGATCGCCCGCCCACGGATGCGTCGGTGAGCCGGCCGTGGTTCCCGCCATCATCTCAGGCTGCCGCCTGGCGATCCAGCACCCGGCGAAGCGCCTCACGGATGCGCTCGCGGGTCTGTTCACCCGGTACGACAAGCGGCAGGCGCGGATCAGGGCGCATCCAGCCCATCAGATGCAGGGCGTACTTGACGGGTGCCGGACTGGTTTCGGCGAACAGCGCCTCATGCAGCGGCATCAGCCGGTCCTGCAGCGCGCGCGCGCGGTCATAGTCGCCGGCAAGACAGGCCTCCTGCATCTCGGCGACGAGGCGCGGCGCGACATTGGCGGTGACCGAGATGCAGCCCTGCCCGCCCATCGCATTGAAGCCGACGGCGGTCGTGTCCTCGCCTGACAGCTGGATGAAGTCGGGCCCGCAGGCAAGCCGCTGGCGCGCCACTCGGTCGAGCCGGCCGGTGGCGTCCTTGACCGCGACGATGCGCGGCAGCTCGGCGAGCCGGGCGAGGGTTTCGACCGCGATATCGACGCTCGTGCGGCCGGGAATGTTGTAGATGACGATCGGCAGACCGCAGGCGTCGTGTACCGCCTTGAAATGGGCGAAAAGCCCGGCCTGGGTCGGCTTGTTGTAATAGGGGGCGACGATCAGCGCCGCGTCGGCGCCGACTTCTTCTGCCGCCCGCACCCGCTCGATCGTGGCGGCGGTCGCATTGGTGCCGCAGCCGGCGATCACCGGCACCCGTGCGCGCGCCGTCTTCACCGTCAGGGCGATGAGCCGGCGCTGCTCTTCGGCCGAGAGTGCCGGCGCTTCACCGGTGGTGCCGCAGGGGACGAGCGCGCGGGTGCCTTCCTCGATCTGCCATTCGACAAGTCGAACGACGGCATCCTCGTCGATCGCACCATCCGCGTCGAACGGCGTTACCAGTGCCGTGATCGATCCCTTGAACATCGCCCTCGTCCCGCGCTTGCCGCCGGCCCGCTGGATGCGAGCCGATCCATGGAGGCGCTCTCATTAACAAAAAAGGATCGGCGTGGGAAAGGGCCCACGCCGACCCATCCCGCCTCAGACAGGGAGGGAGCCGGTCCGCATGCGGGAATCTCTTTGCTCGCCGTCGCGGCTCCTCAGCGTTTATCGCGCGAAGCGGTCAGTGCGAGTCGTCGTCGATGATAACCTCGACGTCGCGATCGTGATCGCCGTGCATGTTCATCATCCGCATCCGCATCCGCATGCGCCGCATTTCACGGCGAAGACGCTGCATCTCGCGATGCAGGTGCTGCATGCGTTGTCGGGCCGCGCGCGCCATCTCCTCGCGGGTGACGACGCCGTCGCCGTCGGCATCGGCCTTGGCGAAGCGCTGCGAGAAGAAGGTGTCGAACTCCTTACGCGTAACGATCCCGTTCTTATCCGAATCGAAGCGGGCGATCATGCGTTCGGCCATCTTCTTCTGGCGCTCGCGGCGCTGTCGTTCGTGGAATGCAACGACCTCGTCGGCCGTCACCTTGCCGTCGTGATTTGCGTCGAGCCGGCGGAAATGCTCCTCGCGCGCGGCCTTCGCCTCCTTCTTCGAGATCTTGCCGTCATGATCGCGGTCGAGCGCCTTCAGGCCCCGGCCGCCCGGCATGCCCATCTCCGCCATGCCCATTCCGGCGCCCATGCCCGGTCCCATGGCGAAGGCTTCGGCCATCGGTGCGTCGCTCGAGTCGGTCGCGGCCATCACGCCGTTTTCGGTGATGATGACAACCCGATGGGGCGGGGGCGGCGGATCGCCGGCCTCCTGGGCGAAGGTCTCGCCCGGCCAGAACACGGCCAGGCCCAGCAGGGCCAGCGGCAGCAGGCTGCGGCCGGCGGGGGTGCGATCGTGTCTTGTCATGTGTCGATTTCCTTTCCGTTCTTCCTCGTTGCTCGTGTCTCGGGCCGGAGGTCCGGCCGGCGCCGATCTTTGCGGACACTCCTGATACGCAGTGAGGCGGCGATTCCCTGCTCGCCGCAGATGACAAGAGGGGGCGTTCGCCCCTATAGCTGCCTTGCGGAGGAAGCCGCGGCGCGGTTGGCGGGAAGACGGCGCGAGGAGACGCGAACATGGGGCATGGCTGGCGGGCATGGCTGATCGATCGGCTGATGGCATCCTGGCGCGTCAACCGCTGGGTCGAACGCCGGATCCGCGACGAGCTGGCCGGTCTGCTCGATGCCGGCCGCCGGGTTCCGCTTCCGCCGAGGCCGCAAATCGCCGACACTGTCGGTAGCACTGCTGCGCCGATGGACGATGTCGGGCGGAAGGATCTCTTCTCGCAGCTTGCCCGCGCCCGTGCTCGCCCTGCGCTCTTCGTCACCGCCCGCTTCCGTTCCGGCTCGACCCTGCTGTGGCGCATGCTCGACGAACTGGACGGCCTGGCCGCCTATTACGAGCCGCTCAATCCGCGCCGCTGGCACCGCTTGGATTCGAGCGGCGCGGTGCAGGACCCCACCCATGCGGGCATCGACGACTATCGCCGGAATTATGATGGGCTGGACGATCTCGATCGTTTCTTCCGTGACGACTGGTCGCGCCACCGCCTCTACATGGACGAGCGCGCCGCCGACCCGGATCTCGAGCATTTCATCGCCGGGATCATCGCGCGCGCCCCCGATGGGGCCCGGCCGGCTCTTCAGTTCAACCGGATCGACTTCCGGCTTGCCTGGCTGCGCAGCCGCTTTCCGGCTGCCCGCATCATGCATCTCTATCGCAATCCGCGCGACTCCTTCATCTCGGCGATCGCCGGTGCGCGGCTGGGGACGGATGCGCGGTTCGCCGACTTCGCCCCGCACGACCGGTTTTACCTGCGCGAATGGATCGCGGATCTGGCAAAGATCTGGCCGCCGCTGATGGTCGAACCGCAGGCCCACCCCTATCTGCCCTTCTACATGCTCTGGCGGCTCTCGCATGCGCACGGCCGCTACTGGGCCGACGCCACCATCCGTTATGAAGATCTCTGCCGCGACCCGGCGGCCGCGCTCGCCCCGGCGCTTGCCGCCTGCGGCATCACGCCGACGGCACAGGCACTGGCCGCCATTACCTCCATGAGCCGTGGTCTGCGCCCGCCGCGCTGGCCGGAATTCGCCCCCGACGACTGGTTCACGGCGTTCGAGAGTGAGGGCGAACGACGGCTGGCCGCCTTCTTCGCGCAGGCACCGGCGGGGGCGGCGAGGGGAGACGACGGGCGATGAGCGGCGCGTCCTTGAAGCGGGACTTCTCGATCGCGCTGGCGACCCGTCTCGCACTGGCAATGATCCATATCGCGACCACCGCGGTCATCGCCCGCCTGCTGACCCCGGCCGAGCTCGGTGTCTATGCGGTGGCGATCGGTCTCGTCATGCTGGTCGAGGCGATGCGCGTCTTCGGTGTCAATTCCTATGTCGTGCGGGCAGACACGATCGATGCGCCGCTGGTGCGCTCGGCGCTCGGCCTGTCGGCGGTCTTCTCGCTGGCGCTGGCGCTCGCCGCGCTGGCGCTGGCCGAGCCGGCGGGGGCCTTCTACGGCAGCGAAGGGGTGGCACGCTGCATCCGCATCCTCGCCCTCAACATGGCGATCTCCCCCTGGCCGGGTCTTGCCCAGGCCCTGTTGCAGCGCAGCCGGCGATTCCGTGCGCTTCTTCATGTCCAGGTCTGGCCGGCGCTGATCGGTGGCGCGGTGTCGATCCTGCTGGTGCTGGCCGGCTTCTCCTATGAGGCGCTGGCCTGGAGCGTGCTGGCGCAGAGTCTGGTGATGCTCGCCATCGCCGTTACCGCTCGCCCCGAGGCCTTCGTCTGGCGACCGCGATTCGGCGGTTTCGCGCCGCTGCTCTCCTTCGGGGCGGCGCTGACCGCGGCCAATGTCGCCAATCAGATCGGTGCGCGGATGGACGAACTGGTGCTCGGCCGCGTTCAGGGACTGGCGCCGGCGGCGCTCTATGACAAGGCGGGAGCGCTCTCGCGGTTGGTCTGGGTCTATCTGTTTCCGGCCCTCTCGCAGGTGCTGCTGCCGACCTTCGCGCAGGAGATCGCTGCCGGCGAGAAGGCGGAAGACGTCTATCTGCGCCGCCTTTCCATCGGCGCCGTTTTGCTCTGGCCGCTGCTCGCGGGCCTTGCTCTCTTCTCCTGGCCGCTGATCGCGATCCTCTATGGCACGCAGTGGCTGGCCGCCGCCCCGGTGGCGAGCGTGCTGGCGGTAGCGACGATGTTCTCGGGCCCCTTCGTGATCGCCCAGACCCTGTTGGTCGCCAGCGGCGCGCCGGGCCGGGTGCTGCGCCTGCAGAGCGTCTTCCAGATCGCGCGTGTTGCGCTGCTCCTGCTGCTCGCCCCATACGGCCTGTTGCCGGTCGCCGGCGGCATGCTGGTATCTTCGGTCTTCTATGCCGGCCTTTCCCAGCATCATGCGCGGTCCGAACTGGGGCTGCGCTGGCGCGCGATCGGCCGTGCGCTTGCGCCCTCGCTCGCCGTTTCGCTGATCAGCGCGCTCGCCGGTGGCGTGGTGGTCGCGATCTTCGGCTGGAAGCCGGTGACGAGCCCGCTGCTGGTCGTCGTTCTCGCCATGCCGGTGATGGCGCTCGCCTGGTACGGGGCGGTCATCCGTTTGCGCCATCCGCTGGCCGATCACCTGCCGCGTCCGCGCCGTCCGGATCCGCCTCTCCCCTGATGGCGGCAAGCAGGCGCGCCTGCGGAATACCGCGCATTCGTGCCACCAGTTCACGACCATTGGCAATCAGCCGTGCGCCCAGTCCTTCGTCGTCCAGCAGCCGGCTGACCGCCCGGGCGAAATCGTCCGGTCGATCGGCAATCAGCAATTCGCGCCCATCGGCGACCGGAAGGCCCTCGGCGGCCCGGGTCGTAGCGACGACCGGGCGGCCGATCGCGAAGGCCTCGAGGATCTTGATGCGCGTGCCGCCGCCCCAGCGCAGAGGCGCGACCAGCATGTCGGCGCGCGCGTAGCAGGGGGTGACCGTCGCCACCTCGCCGGTCACCCGCACCCCGGGCGTCCTGCCCAGCGCACGCACATCGGCCCCCGCGCCGTAGCCGACGATCTCCAGCTCGACCCGGCGGCCGTCCCTTGCGCGGATTTGTGGCCAGATATCGCGAACGAACCACTGCAGCGCATCGATGTTCGGCGAATAGCCGAGCGCGCCGATGAACAACAGCCGGTACGGCTCGCCCGGGCTTGCGCGGCGAGGCGCGAGAGGTTCGAGTTCGGGCGGTGCATTGGCGACGATTCGGATGCGTGCCGGATCATGGCGATCAGCGATCAGCCGGTCGCGATCCTCGCGCGAGCAGACGAGGGTTGCGTCCGCTCGCCACACCATCTCCCGCTGCAGACGGGCGAGGCGCGCCGCCCGCAATCGCAGCGCCAGCGCCTTCTCGCGCCCCAGAATATCGCGTTCCGCCGCGATCCGCCGCCGGAGAGCGAGCGCCTCGAGATCATCAAGGTCGAGAACGAGACGTCCCGTCGCCACCCCCGAACGCCGCAGTTCTCGCCAAATCGGTGTGCTCTTCAGTCGAAAGACGAGGGTCGCCGCCAAGCTCTCCGGCCAGGCAGCGGGGATGGGGACGGCCGGCAGGCGGTGCGGAATCGGCGGGTGGTGGAGCTCCCAGAGCAGATGCGAGCCCAGCCGGTGCCCCTGGGGGTCTGGCGGCTCACCCCGGCCAAGCACGGTGATGCTTGCCGGCAGGGTCCGCCAGGTCTCTTCGGCCTCCGCTCGAGGCTTCGGCTGTCCGGTGATCATCAGATGCACGTCATGGCGCGAGGCCAAGGCGCAAAGATGCTGAAAGGCGCGACGTTCCACGCCGATACCCTGTTCCAGCGGCACCGAGGGCGAGATGAAGAGCACCGCCTGTCGGCCCTGCTTCATCCGGCCCCCCCTCCGCGATCATTTGCGATCCGAGCCAGCCCGGTCGCTGTGACCGGTCGCCATCCGCGTGTCTTCACGAGGTGCTCGACAAGTGCCACCGTCCGCTCAAGGATGCGACCGGCGCTGTCCGGATCCGGCGCATAAGGATTGCCGCCGGCAACAAGCGAGCTTGAATGCAGCGACAGACAGACGAATGGCTCGCCCGCCCGCTCGATCCGTTCGGCCATCGCCAGCAGGCGGGAGAGGGGGTGAATCTCGGGCGTGAAGCGCTGGGGCTTTGCCGCCGGCCCGAATGCCGGCAGACGACGGGCCAGTGGGTCCGGGCCGCGCGGCCAGACCAGCCCGGCCGCCGGAACGACGAGCACCTTTTCTTGCCGCCCGGCCAGGAACGGGCGGTTGGTGATGGTGCGGTGGTCCGGTCCGCCATCGGTCGTGGGTGGCTGGAAGGCGGCCGGTGAACAGTCGAGCGGAATGGCGAATTCCTCCAGCAGTTCCGCCGTGCGCGCCGATCCGCCCCAGCGCCCGGCGCGGTGCGCGATAGGAGCATGGCCGAAACGTTGCGCGAACAGTTCGGCAAGCGATGCGATCTTTCGTCGCTCGAGATGGCCGGGAAGATTGCAGGGATAGCTGTTCCAGGCATTCGGCACCTCGAAGAGCGGAGGGGTCAGCCAAGGGTGGTCATGAATCCCGCACGCCGCCTCGCCCCGATCCGCCACCTCGTCCAGAAAGGCGCACCAGTCCGCATCCTCGAGCACCGGGCGGGTGGCGAGATAGAGCGGCGCCAACCCGCATGCCGCGATCCGGCGATGCAGCGTGGCCAGGGCATCGAGACCGGCGAGCCGCCAGCCCTCGGCCCGGCGATGCCGCCAGTCGAAGCATTCCTCGCAGTCGATGGTGACCAGCAGCCGCGGCTTTCCCGGCTCGTCGGGCAGGGCGGCCGGCAACATCTTTCCTTCGGCATAGGAAGGAGACGGTTCATCGAAGACACGTCGGGGACGGTCGAGCCGGCGGGTCAGTGCACGCGCCGCTCCCGCCCAGTCGCGCTGGCGTGCACGCGTGCGGCCTGTGGCTGCCATCCGCGCGCGGGTTTCCGGCTCGTCGAGAAGGAACGAAATGGCATCGGCAATCTGCTGCGGGTCGTTGCCATCGACCAGCAGCCCTGTGTCGCCGTCCTCGACCGCCTCGATCGTGCCGCCGGCGGCGCCTGCGACCACCGCGAGGCCGGCGGCATTTGCCTC
>RFIU01000221.1 GCA_003695555.1 Alphaproteobacteria bacterium | reverse complement strand
TGCTCCGCGACGAGTACCGGATCCGCCAAGTCACCAAGGTGACTGACGACACGCTCGAGGGGCTGCTGACGAAGATGGGCAACGTCGACGTCGAGCGCGGTCTCGCCCTCCTTCGTCAGCTTGCCGCCACGCGGGTAGCTCCAAGCAACGACGGCAAGCCCGACCGCTTTGGCCTCGGCGGCAAGCTCGCGGAATTCCTCGAGCATCTCGTTGAAGTGCGGAGAGCCGGGATAGAGCGTATAGCCGATCGCCGAACAGCCGAGCCGCAGCGCATCCTCCACCGAACCATAGATCGCCTGATCCTTTTCCGTCGCCCAGGAATTGCAGGAATTCACCTTCAGAATCAGCGGAATCTGACCGGCGAAGCTGTCCGCCCCCGCCTCGATCATGCCGAGCGGGGTGGCGAAGGCATTGAGCCCGGCATCGATCGCCAGACGGAAGTGGTAGTGCGGATCATAGGCCGGCGGATTGGGCGCGAAGGAGCGGTCGGGGCCGTGCTCGAATCCCTGATCGACCGGCAGGATCACCATCTTGCCGGTGCCGCCGAGACGGCCGTGCATCAGGATCCGGGCGAGACTGGCCTTGGTGCCCGGATTGTCGGCTTCGTACCAGGAAAGGATTTCCCGGACCTTGCGGGTGATCTTCATGGGTTGTTCCCCTGTCGTCTTTCGAATGGCCGCATCGTGAAATATCGCCGCACGCAGCCGATGAGGCGTACGGGTGCAGGCCTCATAGCGCAGCGCGACGCGGGCGACAATCCCGCCAAATTCTTATTTGCTAACAAATGGTTAATGTATCGCAAAATGAAATGATCCGAAACATCGGATCTCGTTTCGCGAGGCATTTTGCAAATTGCCGCCGCTCGATTGCTGAAAAATCAATGATTTTTTCTGGCACGGAATCTGCGTCATGACGGGGCTGGAACGGCAATTGGAGACACCCCATGATGCGCTATCTGAACAATCTGAAGATCTGGATGAAGCTGGCCGCAGCCTTCGCGCCGCTGCTGCTGATCGTGATCCTGTCATCCCTTCTCGCGATGAACAGCCTCTCCTTCATCCGCGACAGCGTCGATTGGACGGATCACACACATGAAGTGCTGACCCGGCTCGACGGGCTGAGCGCCAGCATGGTCGATCAGGAAACCGGAGTGCGGGGCTATCTGATTGCCGGCGAAGAAGCCTTTCTCGAACCCTATCACAGGGGCAGGGAACAATTCGATCGGCTCTTTTCCGAGGTCAAGGAACTCACTTCCGATAATCCGGCCCAACAGGCGCGGCTCGAGAAGCTGCGCGCGGCGGCGGATCAGTGGCGCAGAGAGGTGGCCGAGCGGGAGATCGCCCTGATGCGTGACCCTGCCACGCGTGAACAGGCCCGGGCCTTGGAGGCGAGTGGTGCGGGCAAGCAGTCGATGGACAGCATCCGATCACTGGTCGCGCAAGCCATGAAGATGGAAAGGAATCTCCTTGGCGAGCGGATGCAACAGCAGTCGGAGGCTTTCGCTTCCGCCAACCGGGCGTTGATGATCGGGGGCGCCCTTTCGCTTGCCATTGCGGTCCTCGCCGCGGCGCTGCTGACGCTTGGAATCGCCCGTCGGATCGGCGGGCTGACCGGACTGATGAGCCGACTCGCCGGAGGCGACACCTCGATCGAGATTGCAGGTGCTGAGGATCGCGATGAAATCGGCGAAATGGCCCGTGCCGTCCAGGTCTTCCGCGACAATGCGGTCGAGGCGGAACGTCTGCGCCGCGAGCGCGAGGAACAGGCGCGCCGCGAGGCTGAGCGCCAGCGACAGATGGAGGAAGAGGAACGGCGCCGGGCGGAAGCCGAACGCCAGGCCGAAATCGAACGCGAGCGCAAGGCAGCGGAAGAAAAGCGTCGGATGACGCTTGCGCTTGCCGATGAGCTGGAGACCGCCCTGATGCGCGTCGTCGGCACCGTCTCGAGCTCGTCCGAACAGCTCAATTCCACCGCCCAGACGCTCTCGGCCAATGTCGAACAGACCCGCTCACAGGCGTCTCTCGTCACCAACGCCGCGGAGCAGGCCGCCAGCAATGTCCGGACGGTCGCGGCGGCATCCGAGGAGCTTTCCGCCTCGATCCAGGAGATCACCCGCCAGATCATGAAATCCACCTCGGTTGCGAGCGATGCGGTACAGGTTGCCGAGGAAACCAATCGTTCAGTGGAGGATCTCGCCCAGGCGGCCCGCAAGGTTGGCGACATCGTCGATCTGATCCAGGACATCGCCGAGCAGACCAATCTGCTGGCGCTCAATGCGACAATCGAGGCGGCCCGTGCCGGGGAAGCCGGAAAGGGCTTTGCGGTGGTCGCCGGCGAAGTGAAGTCCCTCGCTCAGCAGACGGCGAAGGCGACCGACGAGATTTCCCGTCAGATCGAACAGATGCAGTCGGCGACCGACGGAACGGTGAAGTCGATCGAATCAATTTCCGGGACGATTGCGGTGATCAACGAGAACTCCACCACGATCAGTGCGGCAGTCGAGCAGCAGAGTGCTGCCACACAGGAAATTTCCAGAAACGCCCAGCTTGCCGCCCAGAGCACCGACGAAGTGACCGATCATATCCTAGGCGTTCAGAGCGCGGCCGGAGAAACGGACGAGGCGGCTCGTCACATCCTCTCGGCCGCAGGCGAGCTCAGCGGCGAGGCCCGGACCCTTCGCGACCAGGTCGAAGGCTTCATCGCCAAGCTGCGCGCCGCCTGATGACGAAATGCGGGACGACGGCCGGTCAGACCCCGGTCGTCGCCCGCCCGTTCATGTCTCGGCTTTTGGACGATCCGGGCACCGATACCGCGCCTGCCGCTTCCTTTCCTTTTCGACAATCCGCGTCCGCGATCCTCGGGATCCGGCGCAACGGGAGAACTTTCGCCATGTACTCGCCTTCATTCGCCCGCCACCCCCGCCGACCCGAATTCTCCTTCTGCTCTTCACGTTCGTGCCTTGCAGTTATCGTGCTGATGATGCTTGCTCCGGTGCTGGTGGCCGCGAATCGACCCGCAGCCGTCCGGGCCGACCCGGAACCGGCCGACGAAGACGGCGTCGCCGCCGCCATGGGGCTCGACCGGTTCAAGCTGCGTGGCCGGCTTCAGGTCGATGTCGGCCATATCGGTGGCGGCGCACGCTTGGCGGATCGCAACCTTGGCACCCTGGTCGATATCCGCCGGGTACGCTTAGGGGCGGAAGGCGAGAAGGACGGATTCGGATTCGTCGTCGAGGTCGACTTCGCCGGCAATGACGTCAGTGTCGAAGACGGCTTCGGCTACTGGACCGATGGTCGCTGGCGGCTGATGGTCGGGAATCTGAAGCCCGCCGTCTCGATGGAGGAACAGTCCGATGACCTGTTCGTCCCGTTCATGGAACGCGCCGCCTTCACGACCGCCTTCGGCTTCGGCTATTCGGTAGGAGCCGCGGTTGCCTATGCGGGTGACGACTTCTCGCTGCGCGGCGGGGTGCTGAGCACCCGCAGCCTCAACGACCCTTCCTCCAAGGAGGGGTACATTCCCAATCTCCGCCTCACCTATGCGCCGAAAGTCGCCGCCGCCCGTCTCCACCTCGCCGCTTCGCTGCGCTATCGCAAGCGCCCATCGCGCGATGGCACGCTCGGCTATGCGCGAGAGCCCCAGATTCATCAGCCGCAGGTCACCCTGGTCGATACCGGACCTTTGCCGGTTTCACGGGATCTGTTTCTGGGCGTCGAAGGCGGGGTTTTCGCCGGACCGTTCTACGCAGCTGCCGAGTGGGGGTGGCTGGGCGCCCGGCTTCGCGGACCGGAAGCCGGTACCGCCCGCTTTTCGGGCGGCTATGCCGGTATGGGTTATGTCCTGACCGGCGAAAGGGCGCCATTCGATCCGAGTTCGGGGACGATCGGGGCGCTGGCTCCCGCCCATCCCTTGGGCAAGGGCGGCAAGGGGGCGCTTGTCGCCCATCTGCGCTTCGACCGGATCGATCTCGACGACTCGTCACATGCCGTGACTGGCGGTCGCCAGAACGCCTTCATGGCGGGGGCGACCTGGATACCGGTGACCCATGTCCGCCTGCTCGTGAATATCACGCATCTGGAGGTCCACGGCGGCCCGACGATCGAACGCCTGCGACTGCGCACAGGCAACCCCGCTCTGCGCCGGTTTTCCGCCAATGTCATCGGCATGCGCGCGCAGATCCACTGGTAGGCGCTCGCCGCCTGCGGCGCCGGCGATCCGGGGTTCAGCCTTGCGGATCGACGGGACGCGGGCGACCCTCTTCGTCCACCGCGACGAAGATGAAGGTGCCTTCGGTGACCACCGTTTCTTCCGGTTCGTCCCGGTGCGAGACGCAGACCTCGATGCGGATATGCATTGAGGTGCGCCCGACGCGCACGATATCCGTGTAGCAGCTCACCAGATCGCCGGCATGAACGGGACGGTGGAACTTCATCGCCTCGATCGCGACGGTGGCGACCGGTCCGCCGGCTCGGCGTGCCGCGGTGATGCCGCCAGCGATATCCATCTGGCTGAGGATCCAGCCGCCGAAGATATGACCGTTGAGATTGAGGTCGGACAACTGCGGCGCGGTACGGATCACCGGATCGCGGGGAGAGCGGTTCATCGGCACGTCTTTCCTTTCGTGATGGATCACTCGTCGCAGCTGGTCGGGCCGCGCGCCTCGGCGCTGGCCGGAAAGATCTCCAGGCCTTCCGGCAGGCTCTCGACATAAAGGGCGCGCAATGGGAAAGCAAAGCCGCTGCCCGCCTCCTCTACGATCCGCTTGATCTCCAGCGCCAGCCGCTCCTTGATCTTCAGCCATTCCCCCCAGTCGGTGGTGCGGGTGAAGCAGTAAAGCATCAGATCGATCGAGGACTCGGCAAAGCGATCGACATGGACGAACAGCGACACCTCGGGCGGCTGGGCAAAGTCGGGATCGGCGCGCAGCAGCGCCTCGATCTCGTCGCGGATGCGACGCAGCTGTTCGACCGTCGTGCGGTACTCGAGTCCGATCACCCAATAGATCCGCCGATGCGTCATGCGCGAGAAATTGGTCACCGCCCGGTCGGCGAGCTGGCTGTTCGGCACATAGACCGGCGCCTTGTCGAAACGCCGGACGGTGGTGGTGCGAAACCCGATATGCTCGACCGTGCCTTCCACCACTCCTTCGACCCGGATCCAGTCTCCCGGTTCGAAGCGACGCTCGCCGAGCACGAACAGGCCGGAAATCAGATTCTTGAAGAGATCCTGGGCGCCGAGAGCGACGGCGACGCCGAACAGCCCGAGCCCGGCGATGATCGGTCCGACGGCGATTCCCCAAATCTCGAGGATGGCGGCAGCCCCCAGGGCCAGAAAGGCGGCCCGCGCGATGCGGACCAGCCAGTCGATCATCGGTCCGGTCAGCAGGCCGTCGATCCGGTGCAGCAGTCCCCCCACCGGCCCGGTGGCGCGGGCCAGCGCCCAGAAGATCGCGAAGGCGACCAGCGAGCGGACGAGATTGTAGGCGAATTCCGCCGCCACCCCTTCGAGCGGCAGGATCGCCGTCGCGAAGAACAGGCCGAGGA
>RFIU01000220.1 GCA_003695555.1 Alphaproteobacteria bacterium | reverse complement strand
GCCTCGCGCAGCGCGCGGGCGGTGCCGCCGGTAGACAGCAGCTCGACCCCGCGTTCGGCCAGCGTCCGGGCAAGATCGACGAGCCCGGTCTTGTCGGAAACCGAGATCAGTGCACGACGGACGGCAACCCGCCCTTCCTCATGCGGCGCCTTGGGGGATGCCTCGTTCATCGTCCGTTACTCCTGTTCGGCAGCGTCTGCGTTCCGGCGCATGAGCGCCGCAGGCGGTACGGCGCTCCCTTAGGCGAGCGATGCCAGGCGTGCAAGTCTTCATCCTTCCAGTCGGGCGAGTGTCCAGCGGCAGCGCATCGGCGGCGCTGCGATCCGGCCCTCGACGACGACCTGACGGGTGGGACGCAGCTCGCCTGCCTCGTCGTGAAGACTGCCCTCGATCCGAAGCACGAGGTCAAGCGCGCCTTCGAGTCCCTCGAGCCGGAAGCGCCACAGACGGCCGGACGGCGTCTTCAGCAGAACGCTCTCGCCGCCCCGGGTTTCCGCCGCCTCGATCTCGGGATGCAGATGAAAACGGATGGCGAAGGCATGGCCGGCTCCATTGCCGCGGGCAGCCGCGCGCCCGGCTGCCAGCAGCGCATCCTCGCCCTCCAGCCGGGTACCATCACGCGTCAGCAACAGACGACGTTCATGCCGCAGGCCGAAGCGTCGGCGATAGCCGTCATGGTGACCGCCGACAAGCCATCCCTCCTCGCCCTCGCCCGCAAAGGCGGTCACTTGCTCCAGCCCGGGACCGAGTCCGTCCGCGCGCACCTCGCAGGCATTGCGGTCACCGACGACCAGCGTCGAATGCGCCGCGGTGGTTCGCCCGAGAGTCGGCCCGGCGGCCTCGAGGGGGCCGAGATTGACGATGATGCGCTGCACGCCGTCGGCGAATTCTAAGGCGAGCGGGGCGGCGTGCGCGCGGCCGTCGCCGATCGGAGGGGGCGGGCCGAGATCGACGATCAGCAGGCTGCGGCGCGCCTTCAGCCGGTGGTAGCCGCCGCGTGCCGCCCGGCCGGCAGGGCGCAGCGATGCACGTGCCGCCTTGAGCACCCGCTCGACCTCGCTTGCCCGTTCGTTGCCGGCGCCCTGGAAATGGCCGAGTCTGCCATCTTCATGGCGCAGCAGACGGACGAAGGCGGCAAGCCCTTCGAGGGTGCTGAGCAGGCGCCGCGGCACCTCCTCGCCCCGCTCGCTGAAGGTATTGGCGAGCAGCGCCAGTTCGGCGATCAGGGCCAGCGCATCACCGGCCCGGCGACTGCGCGGCGCCGCATCCGCGTCAAGGGCTGCGGCCAGCAGTTCATCGAGCGCATCGAGCGCGGCACGCCGCCATGCCTCGCCATAGGGCAGCAGCAGGCCGGCCATTCCGAGTGCCACCACCACGCTCGCCTGTTCGGGGCGCGGGATGGCGGCGGCCAGGATGCGGTCGAGTTGCTGATGGAGATGACGCGCCTGACGGGCCATCGAATCGATCACCGCCGAGCGATAGACGAGATCGGCGGAGGAAAGGATCAGCGGCGCACAGGTGAACCAGGCCTTGAGCCGGGCCGCGGTCCAGTCGGGACGCCAGGCACCGGGCCCGCCCCAGCGGCCGTAGCGCGCGAGCCACGCCTTCATCCAGCGTTCGATCAGCGGGCGAGCGCGGGCCGCATCGGGCAGAGCGGCGATGTCGAGCAGCCATTCGAAACGCTCCAGAGCGACGGCAACCTCGGGGGAAAGGTCGTCCATCGTACGCCATGGATCGTCGAGATCGAGGCGCCCGCTCGCGCCCGGCGCGGCCCCTTCGGGGCGCCCTTCGAGCCACCCGGCACCACGCACCGGATCGCCGAGGCCGACCGCTTCGGGACTGCCGAGCAGCCGCAGGGGATGACGGCCGTTGAGGCGCAGGCGATAGAGCCGCTCGCCGCCGGGCAGTCGCCACAGCAGCGGCGGCCGCCAGTTTCGCGCCCCGCGGCGGGCCGGGGGACGACGACGACGCCATTCGGTCACCTCGATGGCGGCGAAGGGGTCGCAAGCCGTTCCTGTCATCGCCCTTTGCGCTCCCTGTGCCGTCGTCGGGCCGTCGTTTCAGGATCCACCGCGCAGAGCGGCGATATTGGCGGCATATTGCGCCGCTCCGCCCTTGAAGCTGGCGGTTCCCGCAACCAGCACATCGGCGCCGGCGGCGATCGCGTCGGGAGCGGTTGCGGGCGTGATGCCGCCGTCCACCTCGAGATCGATGCGGCGGCCCGTGAGGTCGATCAGCCGCCGTACCGCGTTAATCTTCGGCAATTGACTTTCGATGAATCGCTGACCCCCGAAGCCGGGATTGACGGTCATCACCAGCACCAGATCGACCATGTCCAGCACCGGCTCGATGAAGGTGGCCGGGGTCGCCGGATTGAGCGCCACGCCGGCGCGCCGCCCCAGCGACCGGATCTGCTGCAAGGTGCGGTGAAGGTGTGGGCCGGCCTCGGGATGGACGGTCAGAATGTCGGCGCCGGCATCGGCGAAGGCCTTGAGCCAGGAATCCGCCGGCGAGACCATCAGATGCACGTCGAAGGGCTTGTCGGAGAAGGGCCGAAGTGCCTTCACCACCGACGGACCGATGGTCAGATTGGGGACGAAATGGCCGTCCATCACGTCGAGATGGATATAGTCGGCACCTGCCGCGTCGATGGCGCGGACCTCCTCGCCGAGACGGGCGAAATCGGCCGATAGAACGGAAGGGGCGATGCGGATCGGTTGCTGGCTCATGGCCGCTCATTAGCAGCTTGCGCCGGTCCGCTCAATCCTGCCGCCGGACGAGGCGCGAGACATGGAAACCGTCGATGCCGCCGCGGCCTGCCCAGATGCCGGGATGGGTCAGCACGTCGCCTGAGGGTGTGCGGGCCTCGGCGAGACCGGGAAGCTCCGCCTCGCGCACCGGTAGACGGGCGAATTCGCGATGTTTGGCGAGGAATTCCTCCACCTGCCCCACCCCCTCTTCAGGCTCCAGCGAGCAGACGCAGTAAACCAGCACGCCCCCCTGCGCCACCAAGCCGGCAGCCGCTTCCAGCATTCGCCGCTGCCGCTCGGCAAGCCGTGCGATGTCATCCGGTCCGCGCTTCCAGCCGAGATCGGGATGACGGCGCAGCGTGCCGGTCGCTGAACAGGGCGCGTCAAGCAGCACGGCGGAAGCGCTGCCGGGTGCGAAGGGCGGATGCTGCGCATCGCCGACCAGCAGCTCGGCGCTCAGCCGGGTGCGGGCGAGATTTTCGCGCAGGCGCTCGAGCCGGCTGCGGGAACGATCGAGTGCCTGCACCCGCACACCGGCGGCGGCGAGCTGCATCGTCTTGCCGCCGGGCGCAGCGGCGAGATCGATGACCGGCCCCGCCCCCACCCCGCCGCAAGTTTCAAGAGCGGTGAGCAGCAGCCGTACAGGAAGCATGGCGGCCGCATCCTGGACCCAGAACTTTCCCTGCCTGAATCCCTCTAGGCGCTCGACCCGCGTGCCGGGGGCGAGCCGCAGACTGCCGGTCGGCAGCACCTCGGCCTTCAGCCGTTCGGCAAGAGATCGGCCATCGACACCCGGCTTCAAGGTCAGATCGATCGGCGGTGGTATGGCGACGACACGTGCGATCCGCTCAAGCGCGGTTTCGCCGAAGCGGGTTCGCCAGCGTTCCTCGATCCAGGGGGGAAGAACATTTTCCGGGCGCGGCGCGACCAGCGGCGCGAGCCGGTCGCGCTCATCGACGGCGCGGCGCAGCACCGCATTGACAAGCCCGGCGAGCGGACGGCTTGCGCCCTTGCCCGCCTGCACCAGCGCCACCGCCGTCGTCACCGCCGCATGCGGCGGGGTATCGAACAGCAGGAGCTGCGCCAGCCCGATCAGCAGGACAAGGTGCACACGCGCGTGACGGGCCGGCAGCGGCCGCTCGACAAGCCGCCCCAGCGCGGCTTCCAGCCCCCGCCGCCGACGCAGGGTGCCAAGCACCAGCGCCCGCACGAAGGCGGCATCGGCAGGCGCCAACGAGGCCCTGGCAAGTCCTGCTTCCAGCCGTTCAGACAGAATCGCGGCAGGATTCAAGGATTCCTCGAGAATGAGGAGCGCGGCGCGGCGCGCGGCAAGTCCCGGCGTCGTCTTCGCGCCTTTGGTCGCCCTACGCCTGCCGGCGGCGGGCCGGGATCGGGGGGCGCCGCTCACCCCCACGGTCCTCGCCGCCGCGAGACGGTGGCTGAAACGGATGGACCCGCCGGCCGCGAGTGCGGCCCGCCGAGCTCGCGAGCCAGATCTTCGAGACGGGCGATGCGGGCCTCGGTGGGGGGATGCGTACGAAAGAGCGAATCGACCCCGTGACCCGAAAGCGGGTTGACGATGAAGAGATGCGCGCTGGCCGGATTGCGCTCGGCCGCGGGGTTGGGCGCCCGGCGCGCCATCGCCTCGATCTTCGCCAGCGCCGAGGCGAGCGCCAGCGGCCGACCCGAAAGCCGCGCGCCGAATTCGTCGGCGGAGAACTCACGGGTGCGAGAGATCGCCATCTGCACCAGCATGGCGGCAAGCGGCGCGAAGATCATCACCAGAATCACACCGAAAATGCCGAGCGGATTGTTGCGGTTGCCGCCGAAGAAGAGCGCGAAATTGGCAAGCATCGAAATCGCCCCGGCAAGCAGCGCGGTCAGCGTCATCACCAGCGTGTCGCGGTTGTGAATGTGGCCGAGCTCGTGAGCGATGACCCCGGCCAGCTCGTCATCGTCGAGCGCCTCGATCAGGCCGCGGGTCGCCGCCACCGCGGCATGCTCGGGATCGCGCCCGGTGGCAAAGGCATTCGGCTGCGCGATTTCGATGACATGGACGGCGGGCATCGGCAGACCGGCACGCGCCGCCAATTGCCGCACGATTCGCAAGAGGCGTGCATCACGAACCGGGTCGGCCGGGTGCGCACCATACATCCGCAGCACCAGCTGATCGGAATTCCACCAGGCCCACAGATTCATCGCGCCGGCGAAGATCAGCGCCATCACCATGCCGGTCGTTCCGCCGAGCAGCCAGCCGACGGCAAGAAACAGGCCGGTCATCGCCGCAAGCAGCAGCGTCGTCTTCAGATAACCCGTCATGGTCGGTACCGTCTCCTCAAGAAAAACGCCCCACTCCGACGACAGGGGCTTGGATCCGTGATGGCATTCCGGCAAGCTATGTGGGCGGCATCTGGCCCCGCGTCAATCATCGGCCACAGGGAAAGGTTTCAGATGACCTCGCCGATCGACAAGTCGAAGCAGCCCCGGAACCGAACCGGCACGAGCCTTGGCGCCGGCGGGAAGTCGGCCGGGAAGGTGACGAACGCCGGGAATGCGCCGAACCAGGGCGATGCCCCCCCAGACAGCCGGGAGGATGCGCCACCAACCCCGCGAGAGTACGGCGGCCCCACCGGTCCCGAGCCGACCCGCTACGGCGATTGGGAGCGCAAGGGGATCTGCATCGATTTCTAGGCGCTCCACCTTGCGGATGAGACAGATTCCATCGCCAAAGGTTGTTTGCGCGACATCTTGTTCCATGCTTTGTTCTTGGCCTGACGCCGCGCGGCTGGTATAGCGCGGCCTGAATCGAGGCGTCCTCATGTCGCGGGCGCACGGGCAGACGGGACATGGATGAGATGCGGCAGGGCGAATGCCGGCGCACCACCGGCGAAACTGACATCAGCGTGCGTCTGGCGCTCGACGGCAAGGGCCGGGCCGAGGTTGCGACCGGCATCGGTTTTTTCGATCACATGCTCGAGCAGCTCGCCCGCCACGGCGGCTTCGATCTCGCGGTCACGGCGCGCGGCGATCTCGAGGTCGATTGCCATCACACCGTCGAGGAGGTCGGCATTGCCATCGGCCGGGCGCTCGATGCGGCGCTCGGCGATCGGGCGGGCATCCGCCGCTTCGCCCATGCCCATGTGCCGATGGACGAGACGCTGACCCGCGTCGCTCTCGATATTTCGGGGCGGCCGTGGACGGTCTGGAAGGTCGCCTTCTCGCAGCCGCGGCTCGGCACCCTCGATACCGAGATGATCGAGCATTTCTTCCGCTCGCTGGCCCACAATGCGGGGCTGACGCTGCATGTCGAATGCCTTTACGGCCACAATAATCATCATATCGCAGAATCCTGCTTCAAGGCCTTCGCCCGTGCGCTCGGCGAGGCGGTATCCCGAGATCCGCGGGCGGCGGGCCGGATTCCCTCGACCAAGGGTGTGCTCAAGGACTGAAGAACGCAGTGAGCGAACGGGTCGCCATCATCGATTGCGGATCGGGCAATCTGCGCTCGGTCGCCAAGGCCTGCGAGCGTGCCGCGGCCGAAAACGGGCTGCGCCGCAAGATCGTGCTGGCGCGTTCGGCCGAAGCGGCCACCGCCGCCGACCGTCTGATTCTGCCCGGCGTCGGGGCCTTCGCCGCCTGCAGGGCGGGCATCGCCGCGATCGATGGCATGGAAGAGGTGCTGCGAGCCCATGTCGAGGCGG
>RFIU01000219.1 GCA_003695555.1 Alphaproteobacteria bacterium | reverse complement strand
GTATTTGTAGGGATTGGTGGCCAGCGTGATCAGCGCATCGATCTGTTCGGTGACCCGCATGGTGCCGATCTCGGCGGCCATCGCGCTCGACACGCGGCCTGCCACCATCAGACCGCCGAGGACGGGGCCGAGTTCGCGGACGATGGCGATGACGACGACCGCCGCCATTGTGCTTTCGGCATTGAAGCGGGTCGAGCCGACATAGATCTGCTCGGCCAGCGCGGCACCGGTGAACAGCGCCGTGAGACCGACGACCGGCAGCGAGAAATAGCCGATGACGAGCATCTGCCGGCCGAGGTTCTTCAGATAGATCGGCGGCCGCACGATGTGAGTCGTCGCCGCGGCCGCGAACAGCGCGAGCCGGCCAAATGCGGCCAGCGCCGCCAGGGTGAATCTGCCGATGGTGGCGAAGAAATTCATGCGCTTCGTTATTTTCCCTGCTGCTTTCCCGTCTTCATGCAGAGGATGGTCTGCCTCCCAAAATCGTCGGGACCGGAAGCTGTTGCAGCGCGGACCTTATCGGCAGCCGGATGCCAAGGTCAACGGCTGGTCCCGGCATCCTACAGATGGTGCGCACGGCCGGTGTCGTAGGCCGCACTTTCGAAGGTGCGTCTGGCACGCAGGAGCCAACGATTGGCATGTTCGGACAAGAAGTGCTTCGCGCCGGTCTGATAGACTGGGTCAGGATGGGAGAGTAACGCGACGTGCTGGAGGAAGAGTGATGATGAAAAAGAATACCGACCTTTCGTGCGATTCCCGGCGCCGGCGCCTGCTCGCCGGAACCATGATGGCGAGTGCCGCTCTGCTTGCTCCCCTGGTCGGCCGGGCAGCCGAATCGGCATCCGCGGCCGATTCCGCACCACAGGCGGCGCCGGAAGAACAGAAGGCGGCGGGCGAAAGCGGTCATCAGGCGATCGAAGAAATCACCGTTACCGCCCAGAAGCGCGCGCAGCGTCTGCAGGACGTCGGTCTGTCGGTCACCGCGTTCACCGGCGACATGCTGGAGCGGATGGGTTTTCGTGACAGTACCCAGATCACCCAGCAGGTGCCGAACTTCAGTTACGGGACGCCGGTAGGCCAGGGCAACAATCCGGCCTTCGCGATGCGCGGTGTGGGCCTCGTCAATCCCTTCGAGGATAATCAGGAAGGCAAGGTCGCGATCTATCGCGATGGCGTCTATCAGGGCACGCTCGCCGGCCAGACTCTGCAGATGTTCGATCTCGAACGGGTGGAGGTGCTGCGCGGGCCGCAGGGCACGCTCTATGGTCGCAATTCGACCGGCGGCCTCGTCAATTTCATCGCCCGCAAGCCGGGCGATCAGCTTGGTGGCTATATTCAGGGTACCGGCGGAGAATTCTCGCAGATCCGTCTGCAGGCAGGCGTCGATCTGCCGATCTCTGAGCGGATCCGCACCCGTGTGGCGGTCGATTTCAATCAGGATGACGGCTATGTGAAGAACCGTTTCCGTTCTCAGAATTTCAAGACGAACGCGTTGCGCGGCAATGATACCAACACCTTTGCCGGGCGCGGCCTGATTGCCATCGATCTGTCCGACAATTCCGACCTGCTGCTCAATGTCCATGGCGCGCGGGTCGATCAGCTTGCCCCCTATTATCAGCACCAAGGCGTTCTGCGGGACGACGGCAGCTTCTGCACCTCGGCCGAAATGCAGCAGATCGGCGGCTGCGCCGACTTCTTCGGCTATGCCGACAAGGACGGTGACCCGTTCGCCGGCAACTATGACCGCCGAGGCGTCCTGCAGATCAAGAATGTCGGTGGCTATGCAAAGCTGAACGTCGGCTTCTCGAACGACATGGAGCTGACCTCGCTCACCGCGGTCGAAACCTTCGACAAGCTTCATCAGGAAGACACCGACATGAGCCCGCTCGCTCTCATAGAGCCGGACTTCGGTGTCAATTCCAATCAGTTCAGCCAGGAGCTGCGACTGTCGGGCGGCGGTTCGAATAGCAAGTGGATCGTCGGCGGCTATCTCTATGTCGATCACCGCAACACCCCTTCGCTCGATCTGACGCTGTTCGACGATGCGGCAAGTCAGGCGCTTGCCGGCGTTCCCTTTGCGCTGTCCTTCAAGGGGCGCTGGCAGCAGCGTACGACCTCCGGCGCCGGCTTCGTCCATCTCGAATACGATGTGACGCCGAAGTTCACGGTGGTGAGCGGTCTGCGCTTTACCGCCGAGCGCAAGAAGTTCCGCTATGACGTGTTTCAGAACGATCTCGGGCCGGTGGCGCCGGGACGGATCACGGATACCAGCAATTCCTTCTCGGGGGTGAGCGCGCGGCTCAATCTCAATTATCACCCCACCGACGAGCAGCTCTATTATCTCGCCTTCTCGCGCGGATTCCAGTCGGGCGGCTTCAACGGCGGATTTGCGATCGGCGGGCCGCTCGGCGGGTTCGGCAAGGAAATTCTCAACAGCTACGAGGTCGGTGCCAAGACCGAATGGCTGGACCGCCGGCTGCGCTTCAATGTCTCGGCCTTCTATTATGACTACAACAAGGCGCAGCTTCTCGACTTCGATCCCGAGTCGCTCTCGAACGTCGCGGTCAATGTCCCGCAGGTGACGATCTATGGTGGCGAGGCCGAACTGACGGCACTGCCGGCAGAAGGGCTGTCGATCACGCTCAATCTCGGCCTGCTCGATACCAAGATCAAGTCGCGTCCGGGCGAGGTGGTGCTCGGCGGGCCGGTGCAGGCGGGGGCGCCCGCTGGTACGACGGTCGATATCCGCGGCAATCAGCTGCCGCTTTCACCGCACGTCTCGTCAAGCGGCACCGTCCGTTATGAGCGGCCGCTCGGCGGTGGCCGCGGGATGCTCGGTGCCCAGGTCGAATATACCTACACCGCCAAGCAGTTCTTCTCGCTCACCAATGATCCGATTCTGGCCCAGGGCGGTTATTCGCTGTGGAATTTCCGGGTCGATTGGACGAGCGAGAACGAGCGCCTGACGATGCGCCTGTTCGCCAATAATGCCTTCAACAAGGTCTACAAGGTCTGGACCTTCGACTTTTCGCCGGACTTCGGCTTCGTGCAGCAGTTCATCGGCGAGCCGAGACGGATGGGCGGCGAGCTGATCGTCCATTTCTGAAGAAATCTTTCCATGCCGGATTCGCCGGGTGGCGTGTCCGGCATCGTGTCGGCATCGAGCATGAGGGAGCAGGGGAAGATGGCAGAGAGCGATCCGAAGACGATGGCGGCGGCGGGCGACGAGAGTCCGCAGATACCGGCATCGGTGCGGGCTTTCCTCGACAGGCCGAAGCGCATGTTCATCGGCGGCGAATGGGTGGAGGCGGTTTCCGGACGCAGTTTCGATGTCTTCGATCCTGCGACCGGCGAGGTGATCGCCGAAGTGCCGGCGGCCGATGCGACCGATATCGATCGAGCGGTGAAGGCGGCTCGCCACGCCCTTGAGGCGGGCGAATGGGCGAAGCTGGTGCCGGCCGACCGGGAGCGCCTGCTCTGGCGTCTTTCCGGTCTGATAGAGGCGAATGCCGAAGAGCTCGCGGCCATCGAGTCGCTTGACAACGGCAAGACGGTCGGCATGGCCCGGATGGTCGATGTCGCCGCCGCGATCGACTATCTGCGATACATGTCCGGCTGGGCCACCAAGATCGAAGGCGCAACGCTGACCCCATCCTTCAAGGGCATTCCCGGCGCCCGCCATGTCGCCTGGACGCTGCGCGAGCCGGTCGGCGTGGTCGGGCAGATCGTGCCTTGGAACTTTCCACTGCTGATGGCGGTATGGAAGATCGCACCGGCGCTGGCGGCGGGCTGCACCTCGGTCCTGAAGCCGGCCGAAGAGACGCCGCTCTCCGCGCTTCGGCTGGCCGAACTCGTCGAAGAGGCGGGCTTTCCTGCCGGTACCGTCAATGTCGTAACCGGCTTCGGCGAAACCGCAGGAGCGGCGATCGTCGAGCATCCCGGCGTTGACAAGATCGCCTTCACCGGTTCGACCGAGGTCGGAAAGATCATCGGCCGCGCGGCGATGGAAACGATGAAGCGCATCTCTCTCGAACTCGGTGGCAAGTCGCCCGTCCTGGTGCTGGAAGATGCCGATCTTGATCAGGCGGCAGCCCGTGCGGCTGGCGCCATTTTCTTCAATCATGGTCAGGTCTGCACGGCAGGCTCGCGGGTGCTGGTGGCTGATGCGGTTCATGATGACTTTGTCGAAAGGCTGGCGAAGGCCGCCGAAGCGATCCGTCTTGGCCCCGGCTGGCGCGATGATGCCGAAATGGGACCGCTGGTTTCGGAAGCGCAGCGCAAGCGCGTGCTCGGCTATGTCGAATCGGCGCGTGAAGAGGGCGCACGCGTCTGTTGCGGCGGTGTGGCACCGGAAGGGGCCGGATATTTCGTTCGTCCGACGGTGATCGGGGATGCGCGGCCCGGCATGCGGGTGGTCGAAGAGGAGATCTTCGGGCCCGTTGTTGCGGTGCAGCGCTTCTCGGACGAGGAAGAAATGATTCGTCTCGCCAATGCCACCCCCTATGGCCTGGCGGCGAGCATATGGTCGAATGATCTCCGTCGCGTGCATCGCCTGATCCCGCGCATCAAGGCCGGTACCGTCTGGGTCAATGCCCACAATCTCGTCGATCCGGCGCTTCCCTTCGGTGGCTACAAGCAGTCCGGTCTGGGGCGCGAACACGGACGGGAAGCGATTCATCTCTATACGGAGCTGAAAACCGTCTGGATGGTGGTATGATGCCGATCCGAAGCGGCATCGCCCCCATTGGCGAGCAGCAGCAGGGGAGTGGCAGACATGGCCGAAGCTGATCAGCCACAAGACCGGGCGATACCGCAGTGGCTCGTCGTCCTTGCCGCCATCGTGGCTGTCGTCGCGGGCGCACTGGCGGTCGTCGATGCCTGGTGGGACAGCGATGAAGGCGATACCGCCAAGGGCGGAAAGGTCACAGCCGAAGCCTCATCTCCATCGCCGGTGACAGGCGGCGAACGAGCTGCGCCGCTGTCAAGCGAGCAGGTCGCGGTCGCGCCGGCGATTGCCCCCCACCCGCATCTCGTCTGGCTCAACGACATCGCTTTTCCGGCCATGCCCGACGGACGGGCGATTCTGGTCGATGCCGATGCCGGGACGATGCGCGGCATGATTTCGGGCGGCTATGGGCACAATGGCCTGCTCTTCCCACCCGACGGACGGCGCATCTACAATCCCGAGACCTATTATGCGCGCGGCACCCGCGGCAAACGCACCGACGTGCTGACGATCTATGACGCGCGCCGCCTGACGGTCGAGGGCGAGATCGTCCTGCCGCCCAAGCGCTTCATGTCGATGCCGCTGATCGGTAACGCGCAGATGATGGGCGCGGGGCGCTTTGCGCTGATCTACAATTTCACCCCCTCTCAGTCGGTAAGTGTCGCCGATGTCGAGGCCGGGCGTTTCGTCACCGAGTTTGACACCGCCGGCTGCTCGCTGATCTTCCCGGTTGCTGAGCGCGAGTTCTTCATGCTGTGCGCCGACGGCGGTTTGCTCGAAGTCGCGCTCGGCCCCGATGGACGGCCGGTGCGGCAGGAGGCGCGGGCGAAGTTCTTCGATGCCGATCGTGATCCGCTGTTCGAAAAGCCGGTCTGGACGGGCGATCGCTGGCTGTTCGTCTCATTCCACAATGACGTGTATGAGGTGGGTGCGGGCAAGAATGGCAGGATCGCAGGACGAAAGGCGGGCTGGCGGATCGCCGATCCGAGGGCGGGTTGGCGTGCGGGTGGCATTCAGCCGCTCGCCGTCCATCGGCCGAGCGGGCGTCTCTTCACCCTGATGCACGAGGGCGGTGACGGCCATCACAAGGATCCGGGTACGCAAGTGCGCGTTCATGATCTGAAAACGCATGCCGAGATTGCGCGCTGGCAGCTTGAGCGCCCGGCGACCGCGATCGCGGTCAGTGAAGATGCCGAAGATCCGCTGCTCTATGCGGTGATGATCGGAGATCCGACGCTTGAGGTCTATTCGGCCAGGGATGGAACTCTGCGGCGCCGAATCGGGGAAATCGGCATCACCGTCACCCTCGTTCAGCCGCTGCCGGTATCGACCGGCAAGGGGGACGCGCGATGACGCTCGATCCGCTGATCGCCGATCTGGTGCTGCTCTCGCTTGCGCTCCTGTTCGCGGTGAGCGGCGCGAGCAAACTTGCCGACCTACACGGCTTTCGTGGCGTGCTTGCCGCCTATCGCCTGCTGCCTGGCGGCAAGCGCGTGCTGGCGCTCACATCATGGTTTCTCCCCCTTCTCGAGATCTGCGCTGCTCTCCTCATGATCGGCGCGATCGTCGCGGGCCGTCCGCCGCTGCCAGGTGCGGTGGCGGGCGGTCTCGCGGCCCTGCTGCTGATGGTCTATGCGTCTGCCATGGCGGTCAATCTGATGCGCGGGCGCAGCCGGATCGACTGCGGATGCCTCGGCTTCGGAGCGCGCGCAAGACGGATCCGCTGGGCGATGGTGGGGCGGAATCTGCTGCTTGCCGGCATCGCCCTTTGGGCCGCGATGCCCTTGAAAACCGTGCGACCCCTCGGCTGGCTGGATGTCTTCACGCTGCTGGCGGCGACGGCGGCTTTCCTGCTGCTGTATGCCGCGATCGAGACGGCCTACGCCAATCAGGATGCCATGCAGGAACTGGAGGCGGGTCGATGAATGCGGTAACGGCACTGATGATTTCGACGATTGTGCTCTGGTGCGCGGTCGTCGCACTGGCCTTCGTCGTGCTGGCGCTGATGCGGCAGATTGGTGCCCTGCATGATCGCATTCGCCCGGTCGGTGCGCTGTCGCTATCCGGCGGACTGAAGCCGGGCCAGGCGGTGCCGCCGGTCGTCGTACACGATGTCGCACAGCATCCGGTGTCGGTTTCGGGCGAGGCCGAGGACGGACGTGCGCGCCTGCTCGTCTTCACCGCGCCGAACTGTCCGGTCTGCGCGGAACTGAAGGAGACGCTGGCGGCGATCGCCCGTCAGGAACGCGACTGGCTGGCCGTCATTCAGGTGTCCGACGGGCCGCTGGCCGAGCATGAAGCGGCGGCGCGCGCTTCTCATGAGCAGGGCATTCCCTATGTCCTTTCGCGCAATCTCGGCCTTCTTCTCGAGGTCGGCCGTCTTCCCTATGCGGCGCTCATCGATGCGCAGGGCGTGCTGAAGGCGAAAGGGCTGGTCAATTCGCGCGAACATCTCGAAAGTCTTTTCGAAGCCCATGAACGCGCACAGGCGAGCCTTCAGGACTGGCTGGCTGCGCGGCTTGCGGCGGGGCGGGAATGATGAGCGGTTCGAACACCATCAGGCGAGGAGCGATGATGAGCGGTAAATGGCTGGACGCATGGATGGAACGCCGCGCTCGGCGGCTCTATCGGGGAACCTCGCGTCGCCATGCGCTGGCGCGGATAGCGGGCCTGCTGGTCGGTGCCGGCATGCTGCCTCTGCTGCCCGTCTCCCGCGGGGCGGCGGCGCATGGCGAAGCCGGCGATAAGGGTGAAGCTGCCGCAACTCGGGATCCGAATTCCTGCGCCTATTGGCGCTATTGCGCCATCGACGGTTTTCTTTGCTCGTGCTGCGGTGGTTCTGCCAGTCAGTGTCCGCCGGGTACCGAACCTTCCCCCGTCACCTGGATCGGCACCTGCCTGAATCCCGAGGACGGCCGACATTACGTCATTTCCTATAACGACTGCTGCGGCAAGACGAGCTGTGGGCGCTGCATGTGCAATCGTAACGAGGGCGACAAGCCGGTCTATGTTCCCTATCAGTCGAACGACATCAACTGGTGCCTCGGCACCAAGGTGGGCGAGGTCTATCACTGCTCGACCGCGGTCGTCATCGGGACGGCGGAATAGCGTGCGGGGCGGAAAGCGACTCGCGGTTGCGTTGGCCGTCGCTCTGGCGCTTGCGCCCGCGGTGGTCCCCGTGTCGGCTGGGGCGGGCGGACCTGCTCTCGACTATGTGCTCAATTGTCAGGGCTGTCACCTGCCCGACGGGCGCGGCATGGCCGGCAAGGTGCCGAGCTTTCGCGGACAGGTCGCGCGTTTCCTGAGCGTGCCGGGAGGGCGCGCTTTCCTCGTCCAAGTGCCCGGCGTCGCGCGCGCCAATCTCTCCGACGAACGAATCGTGGCCCTTCTGAACTGGCTGCTGCCGCGCTTCGATTCCGACCACCTGCCGGCCGGTTTCCGTCCCTATACGGCCGATGAAGTGGCGCGGCTGCGGGCCACCCCCGAGGTCCGCGTCGCCGCCCGTCGGGCGCGCCTGATCGCCGCCATCGAAGACTTGAAAGAACTTGAAAAATCCAGCAATCTGTCGAGCAAGAATTGATCGCCAGGGCACGGCCATCCGAAACAGCCGTCCCTGAATGGTCGTTCCCTTAATAACGGTCGTTCCCCGAATTAGGTGGCGAGAGAGGTTGCGGTATATCGGAGGCAGGCCGGATCGTGCAGGATCCATCGGACGGAAGAGGAGAAAAGATGAGCAAGGCGTTCGCAAGTCAGGCCGATCTGGAGGAAAAACAGGTTACCTTCGCGCGTCTGTCGGAGCATGCCTTCGCCTACACAGCGGAAGGCGACCCGAATACCGGTGTGATAATTACTGACGAGGGCGTTCTGGTTGTCGATACGCAGGCGACGCCCGAGATGGCGCGGGACGTGATCCGCCGCATCCGCGAGGTCAGCGACGCGCCGATCCGCTATGTCGTGCTCAGCCATTATCATGCCGTGCGCGTGCTCGGGGCTTCTGCCTACGGGGCGCATGACATCATCGCATCGCGTGGCACCTTCGAGCTGATCGTCGAGCGCGGCGAGGCCGACTTCAAGTCCGAGCTCGAGCGTTTCCCGCGCCTCTTCCGCGGTGCCGACAGCATTCCCGGCCTGACCTGGCCGACGCTCGTCTTCGAACGCGAGCTGACGGTCTTCATGGGCGGGGTCGAGATCCGCATCCTTCATCTCGGGCGCGGCCACACCAAGGGCGACACGGTAGTCTGGCTGCCCGAGGAGCGGGTGTTGTTCTCCGGTGATCTCGTCGAATACGGGGCGACCCCCTATACCGGCGATGCCTATCTGAAGGACTGGCCGAAGACGCTGGAAAAGCTCGCCGAGCTGCAGCCAGCCGCACTTGTCCCGGGGCGTGGTGATGCCTTGACGACGCCCGAGACGGTGAGGGCGGCGCTCGAAGGGACGCGTGCCTTCATTACCGAGCTCTACGAGAGCGCCGAGCAAGGGCGTCGCGCCGGCAAGTCCCTGAAGGAAGTCTATCGCGAGACCTATGCTCGCCTGAAACCGAAGTACGGCGAATGGGTGATCTTCGATCATTGCATGCCCTTCGACGTCACCCGTGCTTATGACGAGGCCGGTGAATACCCGGACCCGCGCATCTGGACGGCCGAACGCGATCGCCAGATGTGGCTGGCACTTGAGAGCGAAGACTGACCAGCACGCACGGGTGCGAAATCGGGCGGGTCGGCAGGAAAGCGGGAAGGCGATGGCCGCAGCGTCTTGCATGCTCTTTTTTCCGTGTGGGATGATCCGACCATCGTCGTCCGCACTGCCAGCAAGGAGGAGAAGCCGTCATGCCCGCAGCGCGTCGCACCTTTCCCTTCGTAACGCCTCCAGAGGTTGAAACCGGTCGCACAGCCGAAGTTCCGATCACCATCGTCGGCGCCGGACCGGTCGGACTGTCGGCTGCACTGGACCTGGCCGCCAGAGGGCAGCGGGTACTGTTGCTCGACCGTGATGACGTGGTTTCCGACGGCTCGCGGGCGATCTGTATCGCGAAACGGACACTGGAGATCAGTGACCGCCTCGGGATCGGCGAGCGATTGCTCGAAAAGGGAGTGAAGTGGAATGTCGGCCGTGTCTTCTTCCGCGATCAGGAAGTCTATCACTTCAATCTGCTTCCCGTCGATGCGC
Organism: Alphaproteobacteria bacterium; assembly: GCA_003695555.1. Classification (GTDB taxonomy): domain Bacteria; phylum Pseudomonadota; class Alphaproteobacteria; order Sphingomonadales; family Rhodothalassiaceae; genus J084. The sequence continues at coordinate 2,561 of RFIU01000219.1, read as the reverse complement.
AGAAGTTTCCCGCTTTCGTCAATATCCAGCAGTACTACTGGGAAGAATATCTGATCGACCGCATCGCCGATGAACCGCTGATCGATCTGCGTTGGAAGAACGAGGTGACCGGCGTCGAGCAGGACGAGAACGGCGTGACGCTGAGCGTCGAAACGCCGGCGGGCGGTTATCGCGTGCGCGCCGAATGGGTGATTGCCGCCGATGGTGCGCACAGCCCGATGCGCGCGATGCTGGGGTTGGATTTCCAGGGGCGGATCTTCGAGGATCACTTCCTTATCGCCGACGTCCGCTTCAAGCACGAGCACCCCGACGAACGCTGGTTCTGGTTCGACCCGCCCTTCAATCCCGGCCAGTCGGCCCTGATGCACAAGCAGCCCGACGATGTCTGGCGGTTGGACTTTCAGCTCGGATGGAACATCGATCGCGAAGAGGCGGTCAAGCCCGAGAACGTGACTCCGCTGGTGCGCGGCATGCTGGGGCCGGATGTCGAGTTCGAATATGAATGGATCTCGATCTACACCTTCCAGTGCCGTCGTCTCGAACGCTTCCTGCACGATCGGGTGATCTTTGCCGGCGATGCCGCGCATCTGGTTTCGCCCTTCGGCGCACGCGGCGCCAATTCCGGTGTTCAGGATATCGACAATCTCGGTTGGAAGCTGGACCTGGTGATGCGCGGCGCGGCACCGCGAGATCTGCTCGAGTCCTATGACCATGAGCGGGTGCAGGCGGCTGATGAAAACATTCTGAATTCGACCCGCGCGACCGACTTCATCACCCCGAAGACCCCGGTCAGCAGGGCCTGGCGCGATGCCGTGCTGGAGCTTGCGCGGACCCATGAGGCGATCCGTCCGTTCATCAATTCCGGTCGTCTCTCGACGCCGAAGATCTATGAGGATTCACCGATCGAGACGCCGGACGCGCCGGGTGAGTTCACGCCTGATATGAAGCCGGGATCGCCCGCGCTTGACGCGCCGGTCCGGCTCGCAGACGGCTCGGATGGCTGGTTGCTGGAGCAATTGGGCGAACGTTTCCAGGCCCTGGTCTTCGTTTCCGGTACGGCGATGGCGGAAGGCATGGCGAAGGCACTGGCCGCGACAGGAGAAGAGAAAGCGGCGATCGAGCCGCTCTTCGTGCTTCCGGCCGGCATTTCGCCGAGTGGTCTGGAGGCGCATGCGGTGGTGGACCGCGATGGGCTGGTGGCCGAGCGCTATCAGGGGCGTGCCGGTACCGTCTATCTGCTGCGCCCCGATCAGCATGTCGCGGCACGGATGCGCCATTTCGAGCCCGCAGCGCTGCGTCGCGCCCGGGACCGGGCGATGGGACGAGGTTGATGCGCGCGTATGGCACGGGAAAATGGCAGGGAATGGGATGATGAATGCCTTGAGACTCGAAGCGCGTCTGAGCGATCATGACAGGCTCTATGATGCCTTCATTCGCATGCATGACGGTCTGAGCGAGGCGGAAAGCCAGAAAGCAAGCGCCAAGCTGGTGCTGCTGCTCGCCAATCACATCGGCGAGCCGGAGGTGATTCTGGAGGCGATCGAACGGGTGCGCGCCGACATGGGTGACGGGAGTGACTGAGCTCACCGCCGGCGACAGGCATGGGGCGGACAGGACGGAAATTGCACGGCCACTCGTCTTTACGCTTGGCGGACTGGTCGCCCTCTCGGCGGTGGCGACGGATATCGCTCTGCCGGCCCAGCCGGCTATCGCCCGCACGCTTGGCGGTGATGCAGCTGCCGCACAATGGGTTGTCTCGACCTATCTGGCCGGTTTCGCGCTCGGGCAAGTCGTGTGGGGGCTGGCGTCCGACCGCTTTGGCCGGCTGCCGGCGATCCGGTTCGGCCTCGCCCTGTTCCTGCTCGCCAGTATTGCGCTGGCGCTCGCGCCGACGATGGGCTCCTTTCTGATCTTCCGTTTCTGCCAAGGCATTGCCGGGGGCGTCGGTCCGGTGGTCGCGCGCGCCATCGTCCGCGATATCGGGGCAGGGCAGGCCGGCGGTCGGCTGATGGCGATGCTGACCTCGCTGCTGGGCCTCGGTCCGTTGCTGGCGCCGATCTTCGCCAGTCTCGTGCTGCTCGTTGCGCCATGGCGGACGCTATTCTGGCTGAGTGCCGCCTATGCCGCTTGGCTGCTGCTGATGCAGCGTCGTCACCTTGTCGAGACGCACCGCACACCGGATCCCGACACCCTTTCGCCCGCCCGGATGGGACGCAATGCCCGACGATTTCTGACCCATCCCCGGGGCATCTTCGGCCTTCTGCTGGTGGCGCTGCCCTTCGGCGGATATCTGACCGTGGTTTCGGCTTCCTCGACCGTGCTGGAACAGGTCTATCATGTGCCGGCGACCCTGTTCGGCTGGGTCTTTGCGATTGCCGCCGCCGGCTTCTCGCTGGGTTCCTTGATCTCGCGCCATCTATTGCACCGTTACAGCAACGAACGGGTGCTGACGGTCGGGGTCATTCTGCTGGCGCTGGCCGGGGTCGTGCTCCTACACGGGCTCGGCCTGGTGGCCCGGCCGGATCCGATTTCCGGCGAGGCGCGGCGGGTGCGGATCGCGG
>RFIU01000218.1 GCA_003695555.1 Alphaproteobacteria bacterium | reverse complement strand
TGGCGGCCATCACAGGATGCTCACGAAAAATTGAATACACGCACGCTTGACGTGCGGGCGGGGGGGCAGAGTGAAATGGCCCGGTGCGAGGGGTGCCGGGTGGCAAGGAACGGAGGTTCCCGTTCTTGCCTGAACGGAGAGGAAGGGGAGATACGCAATGGCCTCTCTGCACGATGCGAAACCCTTCGGTCTGTGGCATCATGACCGCAAGGAGCCTCTGTTCGCCACCCGTGGCTTGTGAAACGTCTCCCCGCATGAGCGCTTGCGTGTGTCATATTTTTCTCGCACAATTCCAGCGAAGGGATACGGGCGGGACGGAACGCGACGGGCATGCCGGGAATAGGGATGCCGGCGGGGATGATGCGTGAGCAGCTGCGGGGGGCATGAGATCTTGGCCGAGCTTCTGGAACTGCTGAATTTTTCGGGCCGACGACGCCTTGCGATGATCCGTCAGACGGAAGCGGCCGAATGCGGCCTGGCCTGCCTGGCGATGGTCGCCGCCTTTCATGGTCACGAGATCGACCTCAACACCCTGCGCCGCCGCCACCCGGTCTCGCTCAAAGGTGCGAATCTGAAGCAGCTGATCGATGTCGCCGACCATCTGAAACTGATGGCCCGGCCGCTGCGCGCAGAGCTGGAGGCCCTGCCGAAGATCACCGTGCCGGCGATCCTGCACTGGGACATGAACCATTTCGTCGTCCTCGCCGAGGTGCGCGGCAACCGCCTCGTCATCCATGATCCGGCCGCCGGGGTGCGTGAGATGACGCTGGAAGAGGCCTCGCCGCATTTCACCGGCATCGTGCTGGAACTGACCCCCGCGCCCGGCTTTGAGCGTCGAGATGAGCGTCAGCGGATGCGGCTCACCGATCTGTGGAGCCGTGCGCACGGTCTCAAACCCGCGATCCTTCAGACGCTGCTGCTCTCGGTGATGCTGCAGCTGGTGGCGCTGGTCGCCCCCTTCTACATGCAGGTCGTCGTCGACGAGGTGCTGGTCAAGTTCGACGCCGACCTGCTGCTGGTGCTCGCCCTCGGCTTCGGGCTGCTGGTCGCGATCCAGGTCGCCACCCAGTGGCTGCGCGGCTACGTCATTCTCTATGCCGCCAATCAGCTCGGCTTCCAGATGGTCGCCAATCTCTTCCGCCATCTGCTGCGCCTGCCGCTCGCCTGGTTCGAAAAGCGCCACATCGGCGACGTCGTCTCGCGCTTCTCCTCGACCCAGCCGATCCGCGACCTGTTCGCCGAGGGGCTGGTCGCCGCCCTCATCGACGGGGTGATGGCGATCACCACGCTGGTGCTGATCTTCGCCTATTCCTGGCGGCTGGGGCTGGTGGTACTGGCGGCGCTGGCGCTCTATCTGCTGCTGCGCCTCGGCCTCTATCGCGCCTTCCGTCAGCGTAACGAGGAACAGATCGTCGCCAGCGCGAAGGAGCAGACCAACTTCATGGAAAGCGTCCGCGCGATCCAGTCGATCAAGCTCTTCGCGCGCGAGGCGGAGCGGCAGTCGGTCTGGCAGAACCGTTATGCCGATCGGGTGAACGCCGGCATCAGGGTCGGCCGGCTGAACATCGGCTTCGAGGCCGCCAACACCCTGCTCTTCGGGATAGAGAACGTCGTCGTCGTCTATCTCGGCGCCCGCTATGTGATGGACGGGGCGCTGACCATCGGCATGCTCTTCGCCTTCATGAGCTACAAGCAGAACTTCACCGACAAGGCGGTGAAGCTCGTCGAACGGCTGATCGAGTTCCGCCTGCTTGATCTGCATCTCGAGCGCATCGCCGACATCGCGCTGGCCGAGCCGGAGGAGACGCAAGAGGCCCATGCCGTGCGCCGTCTTGACGGCGGCAGCGCGGACGAAGTCGCCGGCCGGTTGACGCTCGAAGGCGTCGGCTTCCGCTATGCCGAAAGCGAGCCTTGGGTGCTGCGCGACGTCGATCTGGAGATCGCGCCCGGCGAACGGGTCGTGTTCATCGGCCCGTCGGGCGGCGGCAAGACGACGCTGGTCAAGATCATGCTGGCGCTATTCGAACCGGTCGAGGGCCGCCTGCTGGTGGACGGCCTGCCGCTCGCCCATTTCGGACGCGCCGCCTGGCGCCAACGGATCGCCGCGGTGATGCAGGAGGACGCACTGCTTTCCGGCTCGATCGCCGACAATATCTGCTTCTTCGATCCCGAGCCCGATCTTGTCCGCATTCAGGAATGCGCCGCCCTGGCCTCGATCCATCACGAGATCGCGGCGATGCCGATGGGCTACGACTCGCTGATCGGCGACATGGGCACGGTGCTCTCGGGCGGACAGCGTCAGCGGGTGCTGCTGGCGCGTGCGCTCTATCGCCGGCCGCAGGCGCTGTTCCTTGACGAAGGAACCGCCAATCTCGACCCCGCCAACGAACGGCGCGTGCTCGACATGCTGGACGGCCTGTCGATCACCCGCATCTCGGTCGCGCATCGGGAAAGCCTGCTGGCGCGCGCCGACCGCGTCTTCGAGGTCGCGGGTGGACGGGTGCGCGAAATCCCGATTCCGACGGCCCGCGCCATGGCAGCGGGAACGCCGGGGGCCGGGGAGACGGCCTCGAAGACAGTGGCAGGAACGGCGGAGACGGCGGTGGCCACCGACGCGGCCGATCACGCGGACCGCAAGGGCCGCCGCGACCGCCCACCCCCCGCCGCTGAGTGAGGGGGGCGGGGCGAGCCAGCGCTGAAACAGTATCCCAAAAGGACGAACTGACCCTGCCTTCGCCTTTCGCGCTCATCCGAGCATGAATGGAGCGGCATGTATTCCTGGATGAAGGGGCGCGGCTTGCGCGCATCGTGTCATGTCTCTAATCAAGTCTCGATACTGCGAATTGAGGCGTACCGTCATTCGGGTGAACAAGGGCCATGCGCGGGTATTTCGCGATCGGGATCGAGCGGGTATCGAAGCCCGGAAATATCGGCAATCTGATCCGCACCGCGCACGGCTTCGGGGCGGCCTTCGTCTTTGCCATCCGCCCGAACTACAAGGCGGATCCGGGGCCCGAAATCACCAGGGCGTATTCCGACACGGCCCGCTCGGTCGATTCCCTGCCCTATTACGAATATGAGTCCATTGATCAGCTCGTGCTGCCGAAGGGCGGCCGGCTGATCGGTGTCGAGCTCACCGACGAGGCGATCGACCTGCCGAGCTTCCGCCATCCGCTTCGCGCCGTCTATCTGCTCGGCGCCGAACGCTTCGGGCTGTCGGCCGAGGCGCTCGCACGGTGCCATCATGTGGTCCGGATTCCGACGAAATTCTCGCTCAATGTCGCGACGACGGGGGCGATCGTGATGTATGATCGGCTGATCTCCTACGGCCGCTTCGCGCCTCGCGCAGTGCGAGCCGGCGCGCCGATCGAAGGGCTGCCGGAACATGTCCATGGCGGACCGGTGATCCGGCATCGCGGGAAGAACGGCGGGAAAGGCGGAAACGAGGGAAAGAGCGCATGACGGATCGATTCCAGACCATCGGCCCGACCGGCCGTCACAGGCAGCACGCAGGCTGGCGTCGCCTTGGCGTGATCCTCGTGCTCACATGGCTGCTGCCGGTCGCCGCCGTCATGACGGTGCCGGCGGGTTCGGCCGCGAGGGCTGCCGAAAAACCGAAATTCATCGGCGGATATCGCGACTGGGACGCTTTCACCCTGAAGGAGCGCGACGGCAGCACGATCTGCTACATGGTCTCGACCCCGAAGTCCTGGCGTGCGAGCCGCAAGGGCGTGCGGCGCGGCCGGATCTATGTGACGGTCACCCACCGGCCGCGCGCGAAGATCCGCGATCAGGTCAATTTCGTGATGGGATATCCCTTAAAGCCCGGCTCGGAAGTGGTGGTAAGAGTGGACGGCAAGCGTCGCTTCAAGCTGTTCACCGAAGGCGACGGCGCCTGGACCTATTCGGAAAAGGACGACCAGGCACTGGTCGCGGCGATGAAGCGGGGGCTGAAAATGACGGCGGCCGGCGTTTCGACGCGCGGCACCCGCACCACTGATCGCTATTCGCTAAAAGGCTTTACCGCCGCCTACAATGCCATCTCGAAGGCCTGCGGAATGCGCTAAATGACGCCCGCCCCGCGGCTGGACCAGCGGCAAAATGGCATGTTCATGCGCTTCGGCCTGCCATTCGGACTCGCGCAAGCCGGTCCGATCGCCTACATGGACTGCGAGAAGGAGCATGACTTCGCCTTTTTACCCGGCCCCTTCGCATTGACTGAGGAACGGATTCGACTGCCGATGACCGATACTGCCCCCACGGCTTCACCGATGCCCGCCCCCGGGCCGACAGAGCCCGTCGTCGTCCCGCGCCCTGATCCGGCGACAAGCGACGCGCGCATCGACCTGCTCGGCCTGTCGAAGGACGAGCTGAAGGCGGCGCTGGCCGATATCGGCGTGGCGGAGCGCGAGCGCAAGATGCGTGCCCAGCAGGTCTGGCACTGGGTACACCACCGCGGGGTCACCGACTTCGCGGCGATGACCAATGTCGCGAAAGAGATGCGCGGCCTGCTCGCTCGCCATTTCCGCATCTCGCGGCCCGAGGTGCGCGAAGCGCTCGTCTCGTCCGACGGCACCCGCAAGTGGCTGCTGCGCTTTTCCGACGGGGCGGAGGCCGAATGCGTCTTCATCCCCGAGGACGATCGCGGCACGTTGTGCGTTTCGAGCCAGGTCGGCTGCACCCTGAACTGCCGCTTCTGCCACACCGGCACGATGCGCCTGGTGCGCAATCTGACCAGTGCAGAGATCCTCGGTCAGGTGATGCTTGCCCGCGATGCGCTCGACGAATGGACCGCACCCACCGCCGATCGCCGACTGACCAATATCGTGATGATGGGCATGGGCGAGCCGCTCTACAATTTCGAGAATGTGAAGAAGGCTCTCGAGACCGTCATGGACGAGAACGGCATTCAGCTTTCGCGCCGCCGGATCACGCTGTCCACCGCCGGTGTGGTGCCGATGATGGCGCGCTGTGGTGAAGAGATCGGCGTCAATCTCGCGGTTTCGCTGCATGCCGTGCGCGACGAGATCCGCGACGAGATCGTGCCGCTGAACCGCAAGTGGAAGATCGCCGAACTGCTCGAGGCCTGTGCGAGCTATCCCGGCGCCAACAATGCGCGACGGATCACCTTCGAATACGTAATGCTGAAGGGGGTCAATGATTCGGACGCGGATGCCCGCGAACTGGTGCGACTGCTGCGCCACCACCGGATCCCGGCGAAGGTGAATCTGATCCCCTTCAATCCCTGGCCGGGCAGCGCCTATGAATGCTCGGACTGGACGCGGATAGAACGCTTTTCCGAGATTGTCTTCTCATCCGGCATTTCGGCCCCGGTGCGAACCCCGCGCGGGCGCGACATCATGGCCGCCTGCGGACAGCTGAAGAGCGCGAGCGAGCGCCGGCGGCGCACTGCGCGGGGCTGAAGAGCAGAGGGTGGCCGCAGGGGGTCCCGCCCGCCCCAGGACTACGGACAAGGGAGAAGACGCGATGGCGATGGAATATCTGCATGCGATGGTGCGCGTGAAGGATCTCGATGCCGCGCTTGACTTCTGGTGCGGCAGGCTCGGCCTCGTCGAGCTCCATCGCAAGGAGTACGAAAAGGGGCGTTTCACGCTCGTCTTCCTGGCCGCGCCCGGCGATCTCGAACGGGCGAAGCGCGATCATGCGCCGCTCGTCGAACTGACCTGGAACTGGGATCCGCAGGACTACCCCGGCGGGCGCAATTTCGGTCATCTCGCCTTCCGTGTGGACGACATCTATGAAACCTGCCAAAGGCTGATGGACGCCGGGGTGACCATCAACCGGCCGCCGCGCGACGGCTGGATGGCCTTCGTCCGCTCGCCGGAAGGCATTTCGATCGAGCTGTTGCAGCGCGGCGAACCACTGGCACCGGCCGAGCCCTGGGCATCGATGCCGAACGTCGGCGAGTGGTAGGCACACACCCGTTTTGCCGATTGCCCTTCCAGAAAGGGGCGCAGGGTCGCGCAAGGCGACATGCCCGTCGTTCGATCCTGATCCCTTGGCCGCGCGCCGCTTTACCCGCCCTGCTCGACGGTGGCGAAATCGCTCGGATCCAGATGATAGGCACGCCCGCAGAACTGGCAACGGACCGAGATCGCCCCGTCCTCGCCGATCAGGTGTTCACGTTCGTCCGAGGAAAGCTCCGCGACCACGGCACACACCTTGTCGCGCGAACAGCTGCAGCGATGAGCGAGCGGCACGGGGGCGAAGACCCGTACGCCCTCTTCATGGAAGAGGCGCCAGAGCAGCGCATCGTCATCAAGGACGGGATCGAGCAGCTCGTCGGCGCGCAGCGTCTCGAACAGCATCTGAACCCGCGGCCAGCCGTCGGTATCCGCCTCTCTCTCCTCGTTGCCGCCGGTCGGCATGTGCTGGATCAGCAGTCCACCTGCGCGCCAGCCTGCAAGCGCGGTTCCGCGTCGCCCGGCAGCAAGCGTGAGGCGGGTCGGGATCTGTTCGGACTGCTCGAAATAATGTTCGGCGGCGCGTGCCAGATCGCCATCGACGAGCGGCACGATGCCCTGCCAGCGCTCGGCCTTCGGTCCGGATTCGAGGGTGAAGGCGAGATCACCGCGCGACCCGCACCAGGCGACGAGATCGGCATCCTCGTCCAGACGCGCGGCCGCCGCCTCGTCGAAGGCGGCATAGGCGCGCAGACCCGCCGCCTCGCCCGGACCATCCGGCGCCCGATAGTCGGCGACCATGAAGGAGAGCGGTGCATCCGCCTGTCCGCGTGCCTGAACGGTCACCCGCCCCTTCGTCTTCAGCATCGATCCGAGCAGGGCGGCAAGCGCCGAGAGACGCGCCAGTTGCCCGGCGATGGCTTCCGGATAGCCATGCAGGGCAAGGATCTCATCAAGCATCGGCCCGAGCCGCACGATACGCCCGCGCACCGGTACGCGCTCGAGCGAAAAGGGTCGCACCCGGTCGTCCCTGCTCCCCTCGGCAGCGACGACGATCGGTCGGTCGTCGGGGCGCGGCGGGCGTTTTGCTGAATGACGATCGCTCACGAGGCTTGGGCTCCTCTTCGTCGGGAACGGTGGGTGCTTGGCGAAATGGCGTGCCTGCACGCCCGCTTCAAGTGCCGCGGCAGGTCAATCCGCAAGGCAGTCGATCAGGATCGCCTTCTGGGCATGCAGACGGTTTTCCGCCTGCCGCCAGACGCGCGAGGCAGGCCCGTCGATGACCTCGGCCACAACCTCTTCGCCACGATGCGCCGGCAGACAATGCAGGAAGATCGCATGGTCGGCGGCCCGCGCCATCAGCGCCGCATCGACCCGGAAGGGGGCGAAGATCGCATTCGCTTCCTCGCCGTGCTCAAGACCCATCGAATGCCAGGTGTCGGTATAGATCACATCCGCGCCCGTGGCGGCCTCGCCGGCATCATGGACGAGCCGCACGCGTCCCTCATGGGCAGCGGCGAAGGCGCGGAAATCTTCGTCCGGTGGAATATCCGCCGGGCAGGCGAGACGGAATTCCCCTCCCGCCGTCACCACCGCTTCCATCAGCGAGCGCGCGACATTGTTGGCATCGCCCAGATAGGCGACCGCCAAGCCTTCGATCCGGCCGAATTCCTCTCGGATCGTCAGCAGATCGGCGAGCGCCTGACAGGGATGCGAGCGATCGGTCAGCGCATTGATCACTGGAACCCGCGCCACCCCGGCCATGGTCAGCAGGTCGGCATGACGGCGGCCGCGAAAGGCGATCGCGTCGCCGAACAGCGAGAGAATGCGCGCGGTGTCCTCGATGCTCTCGCCGCGCCCGAGCTGAAGCTTCGCGCCGTCGAGATCGAGAGCATCTCCGCCGAGCTGACGGATCGCCAGATCGAAGGAAAGCCGCGTGCGGGTGGATGGCTTCTCAAAGAGCATCAGCAGACGCCGCCCGGCAAGCGCCGGATCATCGTCGCACGCCCCCTTCGGTCGGCCGGCGCGTGCTGTCTTGAGGCGCTTGGCAAGGTCGAGAAGGCGAACAAGATCCTCGCCCGTCCGGTCACGAATATCGAGAAAATGCCGCATCAAACCTGTCCCGTATTCCCTGTCATCGGTAGAACAAGCGACGCGCGCCTCCGCCTGCCATGCTCACGGGCGGCACGCTCGCTGCCTCTCCCCGGGGAAACCGTCCAAGCCGCGGGCCGTTGGCCGACCCGTCATCTTTCAACCGGCGAGCGTCGCACCGAGACGCTTCATCGCCTCTTCGACATGTTCGCGCTCGCAGATCAGCGGCGGCAGCAGGCGGATGACATTGTCGCCCGCCGGCACGATGAGCAGACGCTTTTCGAGCGCCTTGCGCATCACCGCGCGAGGATCGAATTCGGCGGCGAGCTTGAGGCCGCGCATCAGGCCGGTGCCGCGCGGTTCGACCACCTGATCGGGATGGGTGCGCGCGAAATCGTCGAGGGCCGCCCCCAGTTCCTCGCCGATATCACGGACATGCGCCAGAAAGCCGGGTGCAAGGATCTCGTCGAGCACCGCATTGCCGACCGCCATCGCCAGATGATTGCCGCCATAGGTCGTCCCATGGCTACCCGGGCCCATGCCCGAGGCGGCTTCTTCGCTGGCCAGGCACGCGCCAAGCGG